>JBLFXD010000330.1:0-7394 GCA_047611045.1 Planctomycetaceae bacterium
GGCCGGCGTCCCGGTGGCCAAACACGGCAACCGCAGTGTGTCGAGTTCGAGCGGCTCGGCCGACGTGCTGGAAGCTCTCGGGCTGAACCTTCAACTTTCGCCCGAGCAGGTCGGAACGTGCATCGACGAAGTCGGCATCGGTTTCTGCTTCGCACCGCTGCTGCATTCCGCCATGAAGAACGTTGTGCCCGTTCGCAAAGCGTTGGGGATTCGAACGATTTTCAATCTGCTCGGACCGCTGACGAACCCTGCGGGGGCTCAGTTTCAGTTGCTCGGCGCCAACCGAAAACACTTCGCTGAGAAACTCGCGACCGCGTTGTTTGAGCTCGGCTGCGATCGAGCGTTGGTGGTTTGCGGCAACGACGAACTCGACGAAGTCAGCTTGTGGGGGAAAACGGCCGTCTTTGATGTTTCGCGCGACGGAGTCGTTGAACGTGCCTGGTCAGCGAGCGATTTCGGACTCGACGAATGCAACGTCAGTGAACTGGTTGTCAACGGGGCGTCGGAAAGTGCTGATCGGATCCGTCGGATTTTTGATGGAGAAACCGGGCCATCGCGAGACATCGTCGTCGCTAATGCCGCGGCATCGTTGGTCGCTGCGGGGAAAGCTGCTGGACCTGCCGATGCGGCAACTCTTGCTGCAGAAGCAGTCGACAGCGGCCGCGCCAAGGATGTTCTTGAACGACTGTCGGCGGCGACAAACTCGATGTCGCCGAGTGAGTGAGGAACCGAGGAGAGGAGAACAAATCAATGAACGTTCGAAGTTTTATGTCTGGCGTGGCGGCGGTTCTGGTTTGTGCAGTTTCGACGGAACTCGTCGCTGCGAAATTCAACCGGGTGATGGATATCGGCAAGCCGGCACCAGTCTGGAAGAACCTGCCCGGCGTCGATGGGAAAATGCACAGCCTCGACGAACTCAAGAAAGCCAAAGCGGTTGTCGTTGTCTTTACGTGCAACCACTGCCCTGTCGCCCAGTCTTACGAGCAGCGACTGATCAAACTGGCGAACGAACGACGCAAGCAAGGCGTCGCGTTCGTCGCGATCAGCGTGAGCGATTACGAGGCTGACAATCTTGAAGCCATGAAGAAACGCGCGACCGAGTTGAAGTTGCCATTTGCTTATCTCCACGATCCGACGCAACAAATCGGCAGGAAGTATGGCGCGTTGTGGACGCCGTCTGTCTTTCTTCTCGATGCGAAACGACGGGTTGTCTACATGGGCAGCGTCGACGACAGCATGTACCCTGAGAAAGTCGATCGACGATTTCTGAAGGACGCAATTGACGCCGTCCTCGCAGGAAAGCCGGTCAACATCGAAGAGACGAAGCCGGCGGGTTGCCCGATCGACTACGAGTAGTTGAAGCGTCAGTCTGTTGCCAATTCGATGGTTCTGAAGCAGCTCGTTTCGCCAATCAGAAATCATCGCTGTTTGCCACCCCGAACGGCGGGAATCCCGAATTATGCTGTTTTTCAAGGATTTTCCGCGTATTAGTTGACTTAGCGAGAGCCAACACCTTAATAATCCCCCCGCCGGAAAGGATTGCCTGAACGGCACTGAACTCTCAACTCAACCTGTTTTTCGGTTCTGGTCGGTCGACAGGTTTTAACGAGAATCAAAACTAACGTATTTCAGCTTCCACCCAGCTACATCTTTGAAAGGATGCCTCAGATGGCAAAGAAAGCCGCGACCGCAGTTAAGCCACTCACCAAGAGTCAGATTCTCAACAGCCTCACAGAATCAAGTGGTTTGGCGAAGAAGGACGTCCTGGCCGTTCTGGACAGTCTCACCGGACTGATCGGTGAATCTGTCAAGAAGGGAGGCCCTGGAGCTTTCACAATTCCTGGCCTGTGCAAAATTGTCGTCAAGGACAAGCCAGCACGCCCCGCCAGGAAGAACGTCTGGGTTCCGCTGGTTCAGGAATACCGCGATATTCCAGCGAAGCCAGCTTCAAAGGCGATCAAAGTGACTCCGCTCAAAGCTCTGAAGGACATGGTCTAAGACCTGCTCTTCGGGGATCGAGTTGCTCGCTTCAGCTTCGGACTGCAAAGTTCCGAACGCGACCACTGGATCGATTGAAATTGAAAACGCCGTGGTTCAGTAATGAGCTGCGGCGTTTTTTCGTTGAATGCTCTGTCCTGATTGAAGTTGCGCCGCGCGCGAAAAAACGGCCAGCCAATCAAGTGATGGGCTGGCCGAGTTACTCAAAGAGTGATCCGCAGTCTTACGCAGTAGGCTGACGGCGAACTCGACGACGAACGTCGGTTTCAAGAACGCCAAAGGCCTGCTCATGACGCTGCAGAGCCATCGAAAGGGCGCTCAGCAGACGCTTGGCCGTAAAGTGGTTCATGATGATCCGCTGTGTGACCGGAACCTTGACCTCGCCAGTGGCGTACGGATTCGGGTTGAGTCCGAGATCCAGAATCAATTCTTCCGGTGTGCTCGAAACTCGGCAGAAGTTGGCATAGCCGGCGACGACATTGGAGTCGTCGACGATCAGCGTCTGCTGTGCCTGAGCTTCTGCAGCGGCGGCCGGCGCTTCGGCCGTTGCTACTGCTGCATCGTCTGCCTTCTTCTCTTCTGCTGGTGCTGCTTCTTTTTTCGCCACTGTGCTTGCTCCCTGATACGTGCGTCGCTCGCAAGAGTCGACTCAATCTGTTGCAACCCGGCTACAGTTAACAATCTGCAGCTAGCCAATCGGGTAACAACGGGTGAAAACTAACGCCGATTCAACAAGAGAATCAACGGCAATCCTGTCCGGTTCAAAAGTACAATCTCCGCCTACCGTAAGGATGAGAATAAGGGCTAAATGGGTAAGATCCCTTCAGGCAAGTTGCGATCAATTCGATTTTAAACATGCCTCTGGGCGTCTCGATTTCAACGGTTCGATGCAAACTCGCATCAACTTCGCGGCGTTCGACGTTCTGATTCGCGGATTAGTTCCTTGACTCTCACGCCACAGCGAACAATCTGTGGATCTGACACGTGATGCTGGTCAGGCCGCGCGTTGATGCTCGTTCGACTGGTAGAGCCGCTGGTAGATCGAGCACGTCTTCAGAAGTTCTTCGTGAGTGCCGATGGCCGCGACACTTCCAGAATCCATCACCACGATTCGTGTGACGAGGTCGAGGAACGTGTCATTGATGACGTGGGTGATGACGAAGACCGTGCGGCCTCGGACAAACTGCTTCAGAACTTTGTGAATGATATGTTCGCTTTGCGAGTCGAGCGCCGATGTCGCTTCGTCCAGAATCAGAATCGAGGGGTCACGCAGGATCGCTCGCGCCAGAGCAATGCGCTGACGCTGTCCGCCTGAGAGCTTCTGCCCTTTTTCGCCGATCTGCGTCGCGAAGCCGGCTGGAAGGTGCGAGACGAACGGAATCACGTGAGCCTGTTTAGCGGCCTCTTCGATTTCTTCCCACGTTGCATCGGGTTTGCTGTATTTGATGTTCTCGGCAATTGTGTCGTCGAAGAGCTGAGTTTCCTGCGTCACGATACCGATCTGGCTGCGCAGGTCGTGACTTCGAATCTGCCGCACATCGACGCCGTCAATCAGGACAGCTCCCTGGTCCGGGTCCATGAATCTCGGAAGCAGATTCAGCAGAGTCGACTTGCCGGATCCGTTTTCACCGATGACCGCAACGACTTCGCCAGCCGGGACGCTAAAGCTCAGATCTCGCAGTGCTGGCGGTCGTGGATTTCCGTCAGCTGCTTCCTGCGAATAGGTAAACGAAATATTTTCAAAGCGTATGTCCCGACTGTGCCGGCCGACGATCTGAGGCTCCTGCGGCTCGGGAACTTTTGTCTTTTCATTCAGGACTTCGAAGATGCGGTCTGACGCGGCAGCGGATCGCTTCAGATCACCATAGACCGACGACAGTTTTCTGACCGAGTCCAGCGTTCCCGCCAGAAGCGCGTACAGCGCAGAAAGCTGTGCGATATCCATTGCTCCCGGAGCAAGCTTCACTCCCCAGATTTCGTCGGTGCCTCGAAGCACGAGATACGTGCCCGGGATGACGGCGCAGAGCACCGCAATGGCTCCCATCAATTCTGTCGTCGGACGAGCCAGCGCGCTCAGGCGGATGACCTTCATCGATTTATTGAGGTACTCTTTGTTCGACAAATGAAACTGCCGCCGATGCCGTCGAGCGGCTCCGAAGGCGATTACAACTTTCAGCGAGTCGAACGTTTCGGCCAGCCCTTTGTAGATCCCGGACATGCTCTCCAGAGTGCCTTTTGACGCTTTCTTGAGGCTCTTGCCGAACTTCGCAAACAACAGCCCGATGCACGGCACGACGAGCAGCGACAGCAACGTCAGCCGCCAGTTCAGCACAAACGCAAAGGCGATGCAGCCGCCGGCTTTCAGTGGCTCTCGGACGAGCCGGACCAGAACGGTGCGCAATCCGACGGCCAGAGTCTCGACGTCGTTCGTAATGCGCGACATCAGGTTTGCAGGACCTGCCGCGGCGACGGTCTGATAGTCCAGCGATAGCGCATGCCGGAAACACTTCTTGCGAATGTCGACGATCACGCGGTTGACGATACCGCCAACCAGGACCTCCTGCATGTAGACGAAGACACCCTTCAGGAAGGTCGCTATCAGAAAACAACCAAAGATGAGCGCTATCGTGTTGAACCGGTCGACAGGCACGTACGGCAGGGCGTAGTTGCGGGTTGTCGTCAGAAGTGACAGCTGCCGGGTTGCGTCGCTTAAGTGTCGTTGCGCGCGGGCTCGTCGTTCAACATCGTCGGTGGCCATCTGGTCGATTGCGGCGTTGCGCTGCTCGATGTCGGCTTGAGTCAGCTCAATCTGCTCATCGACGTACTGATGCAGATTCTTGTCCTGAAACAGAACTCGCACCATCGGCAGAACAGTCGACAGGTTTCCCGCCCACAGAACGGAAATGAAGATCGCGCAAATGATCGAAAGAACGGCCAGACGACGGTACGGCCAGACAAACGGGAACAGGCGACTAACGGTTTCCACTCAGTAGCTCCAGCATCCATGCGTGCGGATCTCGAACCTTCCAGGCCGAGCAAGGCCGCGAATTAAAAGCGGCGAGCGAAAACGTGTCTATACGAGTCCGATGGGCGTTCGCAGCGTGCAGAAATCGCCTGAAAACTGTTGATAACCGACGATCAACGCGTCTATTCGTCCTTGCCTGTGTCCAGAACCGAGAGGAACGCTTTCTGCGGGATTTCAACTTCGCCGAACTGTTTCAGCCGCTTCTTACCTTCCTTCTGCTTCGCCCAGAGCTTCTTCTTTCGCGAGATGTCGCCGCCGTAGCATTTGGCGGTGACATTCTTGCGAAGGGCTGAAATCGTTTCGCGGGCGATGACGCGCATCCCGATTGCGGCCTGCAGAGCGATCTCAAACTGGTGTTTCGCGATCTCTCCCTTGAGACGCTTTACCAGAGACCGGCCGCGGCGTTCTGAGTTGTCCCGGTGGACGATCGTCGACAGAGCGTCCACTCGAGTCCCTTTGACCATAACGTCCATTTTGACGAGGTCTGCCGGGCGGAAACCGATGATTTCGTAGTCCATCGTTCCGTAACCGCGAGTCGCACTCTTCAGCCGATCGTGCATGTCGTAAATGACTTCGGCCAGCGGAAGTTCGTACGTTACCTGGGCGCGATTGCTGCCCAGGTATTCGGTTCCAATGAAGTTGCCTCGGCGATCTTCGCAGAGCTGCAGGATCACGCCGATGTTCTCTGCCGGGACGATGAACGTCACCTTGGCAATCGGCTCGCGAAACTCTTCGATCTTTCCAGAGTCCGGCACGTCCTGCGGGTTGTCGATCAGCTTGACCTCGCCGGTGTTCAGTTTCAGTTCGTACGTAACGTTCGGCGCGGTTTGGATCAGGTCAATTTCAGCCTCTTTCTCCAACCGCTGCTGAATGATCTCCATGTGGAGCATGCCGAGAAAGCCGCAGCGGAAACCGAAGCCCAGTGCATCGCTGGTTTCGGGCAGGAAGGAGAAACTGGCATCGTTGAGAGCCATCTTCTGCAACTCACCACGCAGCTTTTCGAAGTCGGTCGCGTCGATCGGGTACATCCCGCAAAAGACCATCTGCTGCGGAGTCGCGTATCCTGGCAGAGGTTCTGAAGCCGGGTTTGACCTGCCGGTCACCGTATCTCCGACATGCACCATGCCCAGCTCTTTGATGCCGCAGAGCATGTACCCCACCTGACCGGGGCCGAGTTCATCGCACGGTTTCATCTTCGGACGAAACTGGCCGAGTTCCAGAACTTCGTGGACCGTCCCGCCGCGCATGTACTGAATCTGCTGTCCCTTCCGGACGCTGCCATCCTTCACTCTCAGATACGTAATCACGCCTCGGAACCCGTCGTACTTGCTGTCAAAAACCAGCGCCTGCAGCGGGTTGTCGGCCTTGCCTTCCGGCGGGGGAACTTGCTTGACGATGGCATCAAGCACGTCCGTGACGTTCAGGCCCGTTTTGGCACTGACGAGAATCGAGCTGAGACCGTCGAGCCCAAGGATCGTTTCGATTTCTTCCATGACCTCTTCGATACGGACGACCGGCAAGTCGATCTTGTTAATCACCGGCACAATTTCGAGGTCGGCTTCAATCGCAGCGTAGGTGTTCGCGACGGTCTGAGCCTGCACGCCCTGGAAAGCATCGACCAGTAGCAGCGCCCCTTCACACGCGGCGAGGCTGCGCGAAACTTCGTAGTGAAAATCGACGTGCCCCGGCGTGTCGATCAAATTCAGTTCGTAAGTCTTGCCTTCGTGCTCGTAGTAAATCGCCACCGTGCGAGCTTTGACCGTGATGCCTCGTTCCCGCTCAACGTCCAGGTCGTCGAGGATCTGTTCCTTAAATTCCCGCTGAGTAATCGCTCCGGTCTGCAGCAGAAACTGGTCGGCGAGCGTACTCTTGCCGTGGTCAATATGGGCAACAATGGAGAAGTTGCGAATTAACGAGGTGTCCATAGACGGGTAGCCAGTAACGCGGTGAGAAGAATGCCGAGTCGATCGTGCGAGGTCGACAAGAGGGCGAGAAAGTGGTCAGAATCGTCTTTCGGTCATTCACCGGGAAGACGTCTGTACCGGGGAGTTGAACAGCGAACGAAGATCGCCTGCGGATCCCGAGTTTTTCGCACTCTCTGCGGAACGGCGAATCGTAACGACAGCGAAGAAGTCGGTCGACGGATTTCCCACTCAGAGCGGCAATTCATTCAGAGGACGATTAAATGTCGACGGATTTGACCAATTCAGACCGCATGAAACGTAACCTGCAGATCACGTTCGATCTGCACGAGGCCGGCGTTTCGATGATGAAACAAAACCTGCTGAGGCGTCATCCCGATGCGACGGAAGCGGAGCGGAGCGAAATGTTACGAGCCTGGTTGCAGGACACTCCGTTACTGGGAGTCCCA
>JBLFXD010000331.1:0-7392 GCA_047611045.1 Planctomycetaceae bacterium
TCGACTTGTCGTCGAAGATCGTTTCGATGTGAACCGGACGCCCCCACAACTTGCAGAGACTCGTGAGCGTGTCGCGAGCCTCGGCCAGCTTCAGAGGCATTCCCTGGTACTGATGGACGAGAAACAGCTCGCCTCGATTCTTGTAGTTTCCGTCGACGACTCGAATCACCGGCCGGCTGTGATTTGTCAGGCTGTCGAGCAGTTGTTCTTTGACTTTGTAGAACTCGCGCGAAGCGATTTCGTAGTAATCGTTCGCTTCGTTGTAGGCGAACATGAACATCTTGTTCTTTTGACAGAATTCGGGCGTCAGGAACGTATCGATAAATGTGACGTCGTTGTGGATCTTGCGGACTTCGAAGATCTTTTCGCGGCCCAGGCCCGTGTGCTTATTCCAGTGCTCTTTTTCTCGCATGTCATCGCAAGCGTCCCACTCGGGACCGAACTGGCCTTTGTTCCAGCGTTCTTCAATGTCGCGAAAAAGTTCGATGCCGATTTTGTAGGGGTTCAGCTTTTGAGGGCTCATCGCCATCGTACCGCTGTGATGATCGGCGTAGCAGATGACTTCTGAGTCGGTCAGTCCGTAAGTCGTCATGATGGTCGAGTGCCAGTAGCTGGCCCAGCCCTCGTTCATGATTTTTGTCTGGCCTTGCGGCGCGAAGTAGTACGCCTCGTCGCGGATGATCGACAGGATGTCATGCTGCCACGGCGCGAGCTGTGCGTGCTCCAAGAGAAACAGCAGCACGTCCCGCTCTGGCCGATCCGGGAACGACCGAGCGGCTTCGCGTTCCACCTTCTCCTGGTGCTTCTCTTCGGCCTGCTTCTGAAGCACGTCCGGAGGGTTAATAAACGAGTCCATGTAGCCCTTGGACGGAAATCGGCCACCGCTCCGCTCGTCTTCTTTCTTGTCGACCTTTGACTCGAAGTTGCTTTCGACCGGTCCTGGATCATCGTGCCGCTTGACGTGTGGCAGGTGTGGATCGATCAGGTCTTCCAGGGAAAGACACGCGTCGATGAACTCTTCGACCGGTTCGTGCCTGTGCCGATCAATGTACCGACTAATCCGGGACGCATGATTTGCCATCTGATCGAGCATCTTGCGATTGGTCGGCGCGAACCAGGCGTTGTTCTTGAAGAAGTCGCAATGTCCGTAAACATGAGCGATGACGAGTTTCTGATCGCCGACATCGTTGGTGTTCAGCAGGTAGGCGTAGCACGGGTCCGTGTTGATGACCATCTCGTAGATCTTCTGCAGACCGTACGAGTACCCCTTCATCAGCTCGTCGTACTGAGCACCGAATCGCCAGTGCGGGTAGCGAATCGGAAAGCCGGTATACGCCGCAAACATACTGAGCTCTTCGTAGTCGACGTATTCGAAGATCGTCTCAAAGAAGTCGAGACCTTCGTGCCGGGCACGTTGCTCCATGTCTTCCTGGATCTTCGCGATGTGTGCAGGAAGCGGTCGATTGATGCTGATCGCCATAAAACTCCCTTTCGGGGTGATGACCGATGTTAAAATGACCGATTGAGGCCGCTCTGCCGTCAGGATTGGTCATTGCTCCTTCGGCCATTGGTCATTTCAATTATTTGCCTTTGCCGAGGAACATACGGATCGATTCGTAAATCGCGTCTTTGTTGGGAATCTCGGACAAGATCAGGTTCTCGTGCTCGTCCGTCAGTTTTTTCAGTTCACGAATAAAGTCGCCCGAGCCGTACGGGCTCTCGACCTGCCCGTAGCAGTACAGGTTGCAGTGAACCATGATGTCGTCGATGAGGATCTGCAGACACTCGTTGTTGTCTTCGCCCCAGTTGTCGCCGTCGGAAAACTGGAAGCAGTAGATGTTCCACTCGGAAGGCGGGAACTCTCGCTGAATCAGATCCCGGCAGACCCGATAGGCCGATGAGATTTTCGTTCCGCCGCTTTCGCGAGTGTGAAAGAAGGTTTCTTCATCGACGATCTTGGCGGCCGCGTCGTGGCAGATGTATCGAGTTTGGACGCCGTCGTACTGACTGCGGAGCCAGGTATCGAGCCAGAAGGCTTCGGTCCGGACGATCTCTTTCTGCTCGTCCATCATCGAGCCGGAAACGTCCATGATGTAAATGATCGCCGCGTTCGATTGCGGCATCGGGATCGACTTCCAGGATCGGTACTGGAAATCCTGACGGCCCGGAATGATGATCGGGTTATCGGGCTGATACTCGTTGGAAGCGATCGACCTCTTCAGCGCTCGTTTGTAGGTCCGCTTGAAATGCCGCAGCGACTCTGGACCGTTCTGCGAAATGGTGGAGTACTTATCTTTCTGCGACTGAACCGAGTCAGTGCCTTTGGGTTCGATGTTCGGCAGTTCGAGTTCTTCGCCGAGCATTTCGGCAAGCTCTTCGAGCGTGACTTCGACTTCGCGGAAGTGACCACTGCCGGGTTCGCTGCCTGCGGCTCCTTTACCATCACCCTCCTGCTGTCCGCCTTTGGCGATCTGTTTACCGTCTTCGCCTTCGCCGGAACCGACTCCGCCAGAACCCTTCGGGCCGTGGCGAAAGCGTGGTATGTCGATATTCGGAACGGGAATGCTGACGACGTTCTTGCCCTTGCGGCCGAGCATTTCGCCGTGATTCACGTATTTCTTCAGGCCTTCCCGCACCTTACCTCGGACGATATTCCGGAATCGCGACAGGTCCTGATCAATATTACGAGTCATGCGTGCCTCATCCTTTTCCGACCCAATCCTTCAAGCGTCGGACGAGCTCTGTGTACGCAAAAACCCGGCTCCGATGTGAAGCCGGGCCTTTGATTTTCTGATCAGGCAGCTTCTTTCGTATCGCCGCGGGCGAAGATACTGGCGACGTACTGCAGAACGTCAGTCGCCGATTCGTCGTTATAGCCGAAGTCACGAATCAACCGTGACTTGACGATGTCGATCTTTTCCTGAGTGTCGGCATCGACAACGTTGGACACGAGGCTCGTCAGTTTGATCGTGTCCTTCTGATCTTCGAACAGCTTCATTTCGAGTGCCTTCTGCAGACGCTCGTTCGTTCGGAAATCGAACTTCTTGCCGTCCAGAGAAAGGGCACCGATGTAGTTCATGATTTCCCGGCGGAAGTCGTCCTTCCGAGTTTCCGGGATGTCGATCCGTTCTTCGATCGACCTCATGAGCCGCTCGTCAGACTCTTCCAGTTCGCCGGTAAACTTGTTGCGAACCTTCTCGTGCTGCGTGTACGCCTTCACGTTGTCGATGTAGTTGGCACAGAGTCTGGTCAGTGCATCTTCATCGGCTGCGATGGCCCGCTGAACTTCGTTCTTGACGACGTCGGTGTACTCTTCCTTCACGACCGCAATCAATTCGCGATAACCGTCCCGAGTGCTCTCGTCACCCACCAGCGAATGGTGCTTCAAGCCAGATTCCAGCTCCTTCAGAACCATGAACGGATTGAGGCTCGTGGCCGTCGGGTTGACGACCAACGCGTTGGAAATCTTGTCCTGCACATAACGAGGCGAGATGCCCTCCATGCCTTCGCGTTTTACTTCCTTGCGAAGGCTGGCGACGTTTTCCGTTGTGAAACCGGGCAGCGATTTGCCGTTGTAGAGCTTCATTTTCTGCAGCAGCGTCAGGCCGTGATGGTTCGGTTGTTCCAGCCGAGTCAGCAGTGCCCACATTGCCGCGACTTCCAGAGTGTGGGGCGCAATGTGTTTTCCACGAACGCGTTTTTCGTTGTAGTCCTTTTTGTAGATTTTGATTTCTTCGTTGAGCCGCGTGACGTACGGGATGTCGATCTTGATCGTCCGATCGCGAAGAGCTTCCATGAACTCGTTGTTCTGAAGTTTGCGATACTCGGGCTCGTTCGTGTGTCCGATGATGACGGTGTCGATGTCCGTCTGAGCGAACTTCTTCGGCTTGATCTTGTGTTCCTGCGACGCTCCAAGGAGGTCGTACAGGAACGCGACGTCGAGCTTCAGAACTTCGATGAACTCGATCATGCCGCGGTTGGCAACGTTGAACTCGCCATCGAAGTTGAACGCACGCGGATCCGAATCCGAACCGTACTCGGCGATCTTGCGGTAGTTGATGTCGCCGGTGAGTTCGGTCGAGTCCTGGTTCTTCTCGTCCTTCGGCTGGAACGTGCCAATCCCAATTCGGTCCTGCTCGGACAGGATGACACGCCGCACGACGATGTCTTCCAGAACGCGGCTCCAGTCGCCGTTGCATTTCTCAAGGCGCTCTTTGAAGACAAATCGGCTGAGCGGACAAATGTCGCCCACGATTTCGACGTCGTAGTCGTTCGGTCCGCGGTCTTCATTAAGCCAGCTGCTGATGTCCGTTCGGTGAGCGACGGGAATCAGCTGCAGCGGGTCGCCGTTCATCGGATCCCAGGTGACCGATCCGTCCTCTTCCTTCCAGCCGAAGGCATAGATGGCGCCTTCGTCGCTGCGGCTGTACCGTTGCAGACCCTGCTTCAACAGACGCGCAATGGTGCTCTTCGAGCTTCCGACCGGGCCGTGCAGCAGCAGCACTCGCTTCTCGGCTCCGTACTTCAGAGCGGCGCTTTTGAAGACATTGACGACCGCCATTAACGGCTTCGTCAGGCCAAAGATGGCGTCGTCGCCGTTGTTCTCCGGATCGTCAAAGAACGTATACCGCGTCAGCTCTTCCTTACCATCTTCGATGGTATAAGTCCCGTACGACATGACCATGTCGTAAAGACGCTGGTGAGCGGTTCGCGTGGCTTTGGGGTTTCGCTTCGCGATGTCGAGATAGTCGGCGAAACTTCCCTGCCAGTTTTCCTGCTGATAGGTATCGAGATTCTGCTTGCTGGCGATTGACTCGATCAGAGTTTGACCGTTCTGCATGGCACCTCTCCTTCCGTTGCGGAAGTACTGTCCTCCCCGTCGCCCTCATGGCGGAGTGGATTTCAGTTGTGAGCCGGCTGTCGAACGATCGACGCAGCATCAGCGAAGTGGCGTCAGCAACATAACGCAGGAAAGAGTCGGAGTACGCGGTCCGTCCGATCCGGCGTCACGTCGACCTGAGAGCCACAGTCGGCTCAGCATAAATTGGCCAGTAAGGGGTCCTTCCCGCTCATCGCTTCGAAGGTCGCCATCAAACACCAGCGTCGCAGAACACTCGGTACGGAACGCTCATTGACGCCAATAGCGGCTTCCGAAACTGCCATCCATCAGCTTACCCGTCCGTGGCGAATCGAGTAAATACCAATTCGCCCGCATGGATGAGTACGTTGCGGCAAGCCGATTTGCTGATTGACATCGGGCAGAATTTACCGAAGCGTTGAATCGACCAGCCGGTGATCGTGACAAACCATTCCGTGTGATTCGTCGAACGCCTGCAGCAAACGATCGTTGAGTCGGATCAACAAAGAAGCCCCGCGTCCGAGTTGAAAGACTCGGACGCGGGGCATTTGTCGAACTTCCGGCGTTTGCAAGTTTTGGCAGACCTGAAGCCATCGCTCGCGTCGCCGTCGTCGTTTACTGAAACCGAGTGGCGCGATACACCCTTGCGACTCGCGATGGCGACGAAGTCAGCGGCGAGTGTCCCGGCACAAGACTTGACGTTTGCGGCTCGTCGGCCGGTGGTGCTGAAGAAGCTGACGGCTCCTGTGGCATTGCAGGTTGAACAGGCAGTGGAGCCGTGTAGTTCTGCTGAGGCTGAGCAGCCGGTGCCTGAACGCTCTGGCGATTGGACGGCCGCTGCTGTTGCGGCGCCGGTTGCGGACGGTGTTGATAAGGCTGAGCAACTCGCTGCTGTGGTGCAGGCGTCGGTCGATAAGTCGGCTGGTAGTGAGGTTGAGCGACGGGCTGACGAACGGCAACCTGCGGCTGTGGGTAAGTCGGCCGAGCTCCCTGATACTGAGGCGGTACCTGGGCTGGCTGCTGAGGAGCGTAGTACTGTTGCGGTGGATATTGATGCCGCGGAGCCGGGTATTGAGCAGCCTGCTGATTCTGGCAGCTGCACGGAGCTTGTGGTCGTCGGAACTGCTGAGTGGGCTGTCGCCACGGCTGCTGCGGAGCTGCCTGGTAGTGCATCGGGTTCTGCGGGACGGAATTCATTCCTGACGAGCATGTCGAGCAGCCGCCGTTCAGCGGGTACTGATTAACGACGACGCCTTCCATCACGTACCCATTGCTCACGCAACTTCCGCAGGGGCTACATGATGGAGCACAAGGCGCGCAACACGCAGAACCGCAAGGGCTGCAGCACGAACCGATCGACGACAACTTGCAATGCAGCCGCGCTTTGGCGTTCTGAATTTTGTACTTGGCCACGTAGAAGGGAGTTGTGACGGTTCCCAGCAGCGAACTCAGACCGCAACCGGTTGAACAGCACGACGTCTCGCAGCAGGGTGTCGGACAACACGGCGGCGGACAACAGCTCTGCACGATCGGTGCACAACATCCGGTCTGAATGATGTTGGAATCTTTGATGACGCTCGACGTTTCAAAGCCCATCCTTCGGACAGGGCCGGACGGAAACAAACCGGCTGACGGCACGGGAGTTTCAGCTTCAAACGGAGGCAGCGCCGGTGGGGAAGAGACCGGTCGCGACGTTGCTCGTCCCGGTGAGTTTGTCGACGCCGGAGCTGGCAGAATCAACGGTTCCTGCACATCCGGCACGGGTTCCAGCTTTGGTGCCTGGTATGGCTCTGCGTGAGTGCGTGGCTTGGAGTTGCCAAACGGAACGAATTGGTCAAACGACGGTACGGTCGGTCGTGGAAAGTTAACACGAGGAAAACCGTCGACGTAGTCACGGGTGGTCTGACAGCCAACCAGTCCGGCTGCCACAACCACGGCCGCGGCGATGCTGACGCGCATGCGGATAGAGAGGTTCATGTCGGAAATGCCTCGTGCAATCGATGTGAGTGTTTCGTGGTGTACTTCGCCGGGGCATCGTGCCGCTCAGGAAGAGATGCACCTCGAACATCGACAGCAGGCACCGAACGGCGGCAGTCGAACGCCGCCAAATTCACAACGAGCGACAAACATAGTCTGTCTGGCGCAGAGTTCCCGCCGGCACGCAATGTCGCCTCTGCACGCGATCTGAAGCCTGTACCGATCATGTCGAGCAAGACCGATAATCCGCCTCAGATCCTGCCGAGCAATCCGGTTCTGTCACCCGCGCCAGTCACGCGGACGTTTCACCGCAACGTTCTCGTTTTGCAGCGTTCTTAGATACCGAGCACGGCTTTCTTCCCGACACAACGTCGCCAGGCGGAAAGTTGGCCGAGGTGCAGGGCGGCGTGAGTTGTCACCAGGTGCGTGGCCAGATCGCCGACGGTTGGAAACTGCTCGGGGAAGAACGGCGTTTGATTGGGAGCGGCGAGTTCCTCGACCGTCGCCGTCTCCAGCAACTCGATCGCCCGCGCGTGAGCCTTCCGCATCGTGTCAAC
>JBLFXD010000332.1:0-7386 GCA_047611045.1 Planctomycetaceae bacterium
GATGGAGTCTTCTGGAAGCTAGACCCGAAAGAAGTTCAGCGTCGGGGCCTGAGTAACTGGACTGTCACGGATGGGCTGGCCGTAGAATTTGATTTTGAATCGCGTGACGTTGTTATGGAGCGACTCGTTACCGGCAAGTCGGCGCCATTGGATTTGACCGAGTCGCCGCTTCAAAAAGGAATCGTCGGGCAGGGCGTGTCGTTAAGCAGCGGGCGATTTCTGGAACTCACAGAGGAAGAGAGCAAGCACGCGAAGTTTGGCTACTTTGACTCGTTCTCAATCGGGGCATGGGTAAAACTGCCGAAGCAGATTCGGCCGAGTCCGCCAAGAATAAAGCCTAACGTTGATCTGACAGGAACGATTCTCTCGAAGATGGTACACGTTGACCGCGGAGCAGGCTGGAATCTTCACGTGACGGAACGTGGAACCCTCCAGTTAAACCTTGTCAAACGCTGGCTCGACGATTCGTTACGTGTCGAAACGTTCGATGAATTGCCAACGGGTAGATGGATTCACGTCTTCGCAACCTATGATGGGTCGCGAGTTTCCAGCGGAATTAATATCTATGTCAACGGGCGTCTGGCCAAACACAAAGCAAATCTTGACGGCATCAATCAATCATTCGAATCAGACGACCCCGTTCGAATTGGAACAGGCAACAGCGATTTCTACGGCGAGATTGACGAAGTTCGAATTTACAACCGCGTTCTTGATTTAACGGAAGTCAGAAGTCTCGCAGAACCACTTTCCATCGCAGAACTTCTGAAACCAAAGAATGCTGGACGGCAATCGGCGACCAAAGGGTTTCTGTTCTTCGTTGAGGCGGGGGGTCCTGAGAATATTCGTAGCAGCTACCGTGAACTCAAGGCCGCGACACGAGCATCGGAGAAGTTCAATCGCGACATTCCAACCGTCATGGTCATGCGGGAAATGGAGACGCCGCGCGAGACTCACGTGCTGCTGCGAGGGCAGTACGATCGACCGGGCGAACGCGTGGAGTTCGGAACTCCGGCCGCATTACCGCCGCTGCCCGAGGATGCTTCCAAAGACCGCCTCGGCCTCGCCCGCTGGTTGGTCAGTCGCGAGAACCCGTTGACCGCTCGCGTCATGGTGAACCGATTCTGGAGAGACATCTTCGGGACAGGCATCGTCAAAACGACGGAAGACTTTGGCGCGCAGGGCGAGCGGCCGAGTCATCCGCAGCTGCTCGACTGGCTGGCGGTCGAGTTCATGGAATCCGGTTGGGACGTGAAACGTCTCGTGAAAACCATCGTCATGAGCAACACCTATCGACAGGCATCGGGAAGGCAGAAGGATGAAGGCAAAAGGCGGAACGGTGATCATGAGAACAGGTTACTTTCACGCGGGCCGCGAGGACGGTTGTCGGCGGAGATGATTCGAGATCAGGCTCTCATGGCAAGTGGCCTGTTGGCCGAGCAGCTCGGGGGACCATCAGTGCGACCTTACCAGCCGGAAGGCCTGCTGAAAGAGATCGCTTCGGACACGACCTATGAGCAGGATCATGGTCCGAACCTGTACCGTCGGAGCCTTTACACCTATTGGAAGAGGACTGTCGCGCCGCCAATGATGACTAACTTCGACGCGGCTGGCCGCGAGACCTGCGAAGTTCGTCAGTCAAGAACCAATACGCCGTTGCAGGCTCTCAACTTGCTCAACGATGTGACGTTTGTCGAAGCGGCAAGAGTGCTTACTCAGTACGTGTTGGCGACGTTCGACGACGACCAGCAGCGACTCGACCTCGTTTTCGAGCGGCTGTTGACTCGTCTGCCGAGCGATCGCGAACGGGATATTCTGCTCGCAGGCCTCAGTCATCACCGAGAACGATTCGCGAAAGACGAAGCCGCGGCCAAAGTCTTAATTCAAACCGGCGAGTGGCCAGTGGCTGATGAGTTGCCGCCAGCCGAACTCGCCGCATGGACGACAATCTGCAGCACGATCATGAATCTCGACGAGGCGGTGACAAAGGAGTAGCTGGCGAAGTGGTGGGTTTCGAGGATGCGATATGACCGACGATGAAATTCGAGAGTTTGTAGGCAGATTAGAGAGAGCAGTTGATTTTCGTTCCGCAAAGTCGCACGTCGAAGAGTTGGCAATTAGCGATTACCTGAGGATTCGAGCGAATCGCGACGCGTGTTTCAGTCTTGCGGCGGCACTTCTGATGCAAACAATCGAAGCAAAGAATCGAACCGAATTGTTCACGACGGCGGACCAAATGTTCGAGGGGCATGATCAGGTAATGTGCGGATTATCCTCGAGAATGATTGCCGACGTTCAACTTTTTAATGATTGGGAGAATCTCGAATCCGCAATCCGGCAAGGGCGAAAAAGGGACTATGTCAGTGACAGATTGTCTCTTGTTGGATGCGCTCTGTTTATTTGCATTGTATTGGTTCCTGCCGCCGGGTTTATCGCGTGGCTACTTGGACAAGTATGACTATTGAAAGCCGACTTTCATGGACACTTTGAATTCTCAGACTCGCCGAATGTTTATCTCCGGTGCGGGGGCAGGACTTGGCTCGGTCGCGTTGGCTTCGTTGCTGGCTCGCGATTCGGAAGCGGCTCCGAAAGCGAATGCTCCGGGGATTGGTGGGCTGCCGAATCTTCCGGTGAAGGCGAAGCGGGTGATCTACCTGTTTCAGTCTGGAGCGCCTTCTCAGATCGATCTGTTCGACGAGAAGCCTGCGCTGGCGGATTTGCGGGCGACTGATCTGCCCGAGTCAATTCGCAAGGGGCAGCGGCTGACCGGCATGACGTCGAAGCAGGAGAGTTTTCCGGTCGCTCCGTCGATGTTTAAGTTCAAGCGGCACGGGCAGTCCGGCGTGAATCTCAGCGAACTGCTGCCTCATACCGCGAAGATTGCGGATGACATTTGCGTTGTGCGGTCGATGTTTACCGAGGCGATTAACCACGATCCGGCAATTACGTTCTTTCAGACAGGCTTTCAACTCGCGGGGCGGCCGAGCATCGGTTCCTGGCTGTCTTACGGGCTGGGCAGCGACAACGACGACCTGCCAGCTTTCGTGGCGATGGTCTCGGGCGAGGGCGGACAGCCTCTTTACGACCGTTTGTGGGGGAGCGGTTTTCTGCCGACGAAGTATCAGGGAGTCAGGTTTCGGTCTGCTGGTGATCCCGTGTTGTTTCTCTCAAATCCGAAGGGGCTTGATAGTGGCACGCGAAGACGGATGCTGGATGACCTCGCAAAATTGAATTCGTTGAGGTTCGATGACGTCGGCGACCCGGAAATCACGACTCGGACTGCCCAGTACGAGATGGCTTTTCGGATGCAGACGTCGGTTCCGGATCTGATTGATCTATCATCGGAACCCGATCACATTTTCGAACTGTACGGGCAGGACGCCAAAGTGCCCGGCACGTTCGCGTACAACTGCCTGCTTGCTCGACGTCTGGCGGAACGCGGCGTCCGGTTTACGCAGCTCTTTCATCGAGGCTGGGATCAGCATTCGAAACTGCCAACGGCCATTGGTAAGCAATGCAAAGACACGGACCAGGCATCAGCGGCGTTAGTTCTGGATCTCAAACAGCGAGGCCTGCTCGATGACACGTTGATCGTCTGGGGCGGCGAGTTCGGTCGCACCGTCTATTGCCAAGGAAATCTCACGAAGGATGACTACGGAAGGGATCATCATCCGAGATGTTTCAGTCTGTGGCTGGCCGGAGGCGGCATCAAAGGCGGGCAGACTTACGGGAGCACCGACGACTACAGCTACAACATCACCGAGAACCCCGTCCACGTCCACGACCTGCACGCAACGTTGCTCCACTGCCTGGGCATCGACCACACAAAACTGACCTTCCGCTTCCAGGGCCGCCGCTACCGTCTCACCGACGTCCACGGAAACGTCGTCGAAGAACTTCTGGCCTGACACGACCTCCCTGCTAATGCTCAAAGCCACGGATGACACGGATAAGCACAGATCGGAAAGGATGTCTCGGGAAATCATCCGTGCTTATCTGTGAAATCCGTGGCTGATTCTTCATGACTGTTTTGTTGGTACAGAGTGGCGATCCGGGTTCGACGAAAACTCGGAGTCTGTTAGATTTCGTGGGTTGAGTTTTCAGTTGACGTTCTGTGCACGCTGTTGTTGCTTCAGGGAGGGAGCCGCGTGTTTGTTACTCGATCAATCCGATGGAAGATGGTCTTCGGGCTGAGCCTTGTCGTGGTCATGCTGGCCGTGCTTTCGCTCAGTGGGATGTGGGGGCTTTCGTCTTACCGGAATCTTGTGAAAGATCCGGCGATTGACGACCGGGCTGCTGCGTCGGCTGCGGATGTGACGTGGGCCGTCGCGCGTCTGCGCCGGCCGCTAGTTGTCGAGACGTTTGATCGCGACGAGCTGCTGGTCCGGCTTGAGCGGGCTCGCGATGAATGTGCCCGCTATCAGAATCGGTTGAACGAGTTGCCGATGGCTGCGCAGTCTCATTACCACGTGACGTGGCAGTTGATCGGCGTGATTGATCAGGGGTTGTCCCAGATTTCGACGTGGTTGAGTGAACCGGGAGCTGACATCGGGATCGATGATCTGCTGGCGAAGCTGGATGAGGTTCAGTTTGCGGCGGAGGAACTTGATGAGCTGCCGGACGGACTGCGCGATCGCTTGTTGGATGCTCGAAGTGATTACCGTTCGAGCATGACTTTGGTTGGCGTTTGCAGCGGAGTGGTCCTGCTGTTGCTGGCGGGGCTGGTGAGGTTTGGCTGGCGTCAGATTTTTCAGCCGATCAGCGCAATGCACCAGGGCGCTCGGCGAGTTGCTCAGGGTGACTTCAGCTACCGGGTCAAGGTTGACTCGGCGGACGAAATGGGGGAGCTGGCTGAATCGTTCAATCTGATGAGCGAGCGGTTTCAGGAGACGGCGGCGAATCTTGATCGACAGGTGCAGGATCGGAGTCGGCAACTGGTACGGTCCGAGCGGCTGGCGAGTGTGGGGCTTCTGGCGGCCGGCGTCGCTCATGAGATCAACAATCCGCTGTCGGCAATTCGTTGGGCGGGTGAGTCGCTAGAGTCTCGATTGGCGGAGTTGCTGAGCGACGCTCCGGATGATGATGCGGCGGTTATGCAGCAGTATGTCGCGATGATTCAGTCGGAGTCTGAGCGCTGTCAGGAAATAACGAAGCGGCTACTCGACTTTTCGAGGAACCATGACTCGGCGAAGACTCAGCAGGATGTCTGTTTCATTCTGCGGGAAGTGCTTTCGCTGATCACTCACATGAAAAAGTATCGCGAGTGCCGCGTCGAGTTTGATCGGCAGGAATCGTGCGAGGTCGAGATCAGCGGACCGGAGATCAAGCAGGTTGCTTTGAATCTTGTCGCGAACGCCTTGGACTCAACTGGAGCGAAAGGAACGTTGCGCGTCGAGCTTAACGAGCAGATTGACTGGGTCGAAATCCACTTTATCGACGACGGCGCGGGTATGGATCAGGAAACGATCGACCACTTGTTCGAGCCGTTCTACACGACCAAGCCGACTGGCGAGGGGACGGGGCTCGGACTGTCGATCAGTGACCGGATCGTCGGAGATCATGGCGGAACGATCGAAGCTCAGAGCGATGGCCCAGGCACGGGCAGCACGTTTTCTGTTCGGTTGCCGCGAAAACAGTCGGATTCGGCAGGTGACGACACCTCGCGGGCTGAAGAACTGGTTCGAGCGATCGCCGTGCGTTGATTCGCGCGTCGCCAGGCCGCCGCTATTATCCGCCAATTCTGAGGAAGCTCTTCAGAAAGTTTGACTGCGGAGTACGCTTGGCATTCGCAGAGAAGAGTCTTCCAGTTGCGTAGGGCCGGTTCCCACCGGCCGAATTCAGTCTCGCGGCCGGTTGGAACCGGCCCTACATGTGCGAAGAATTGTGAGGAGCCGCCCCATGGCGCAGCAGTGTTATCTTTGCGTGGATCTTGGAGCTGAAAGCGGCCGGGTTCTGGCCGGCCTGTACGACGGTTCGACCGTGCGAACTCAGGAACTGCATCGATTTCGGAATGGTCCGGTATCGGTTGGCGGGACTCTGCGCTGGGATCTGGTGAATCTGTGGCGGGAGATTCAGACCGGTATCGCGAAGGGAGCAACGGAGTTTGGGGACTCGATCCAGTCAATCGGCGTCGATACCTGGGGGGTCGACTTCGCTCTGCTTTCCGAGACAGAGGAGCTGCTCGGACTGCCGTACTGCTATCGCGACTCGCGTACGACCGGCCTGATGGAGCACTCGTTTACTCAGGTGCCGCGAGCGGAGATTTTCGAACAGACCGGTCTTCAATTTATGGAGATCAACACGCTTTATCAGCTGGTCGCGATGAATCAGAAGAATCCGGCGCTGATGGAACAGGCGGCGACGTTCCTGATGATTCCCGACTTTCTGAACTGGCTGCTGTGTGGAAGCAAAGTT
This sequence comes from Planctomycetaceae bacterium, assembly GCA_047611045.1. GTDB lineage: Bacteria > Planctomycetota > Planctomycetia > Planctomycetales > Planctomycetaceae > JABMPE01. Next base: position 6,412 of record JBLFXD010000332.1, read on the forward strand.
GTCGAGTTTACGAACGCAACGACCAGCCAGTGTTTCAACGCGACAACTCGTGACTGGGCGTTTGACGTGCTTGGGAAGCTGGGACTTCCGACGCAGATGTTCCCGAACGTTGTCGACCCCGGCACCAACCTTGGCACGTTGCGGGAAGACGTCGCTCGGAATGCTGGCAGCTCGCGGTTCAACGTCGTGGCTCCGGCGACTCACGATACGGGGTCGGCGGTCGTTGCGGTTCCGACTCAGAAAACTGGGTCGTCGAACTGGGCTTACATCAGCTCCGGAACCTGGTCGCTGATGGGACTTGAGATTCCGAAGGCGAACATTTCGAAGCGAGCTTTGGAACTCAACGTGACGAACGAAGGCGGCGTTGACGGCACGTACCGGCTGCTCAAAAACATCATGGGACTGTGGCTCGTTCAGCAATGTCGAACTTCTTTCGAGCGTCAAGGACGTTCGTACGATTACGCAACGCTGACGCAACTTGCGGGTGAAGCTCCAGCGTTTCGATCGATCATCGATCCGGACGACAGTCGGTTCCTTAGTCCTGACGACATGCCGTCGGCCATTTCAAGCTGGTGCCGCGAAACCGGGCAGCCGGAACCGGAAACTGACGGCCAGATGGTGCGTTGCTGCCTGGAAGCTCTCGCTTTGAAGTACCGACAGGTTCTGCGCTGGATGGAAGAACTCGAAGAAACGAAAGTCGAAGTGGTTCACATCGTTGGGGGCGGAACTAAGAACGAACTGCTCAACCAGTTCACGGCCAACGCCTGCGGATGCTCGGTCGTGGCCGGGCCTGACGAAGGGACTGGGATCGGCAATATCCTGATTCAGGCACGAACGGCCGGGGAGATTGGTTCGCTCGATGACATTCGGCAGGTTGTCCGAGCGTCGTCACAATTGAAAGATTACGAGCCGGCGGACGGCGACGCATGGGATGCCGCCGCCGCGAAGCTCGACGAATTCAGAAGCCAACTCAGT
>JBLFXD010000333.1:0-7373 GCA_047611045.1 Planctomycetaceae bacterium
AAAGCCGCCGAATCGGCTGGTAGTTTAGCGTCTTTAACCGCGAAGATTTCGGCCTCGGAAGCTGTTCCGAATGCTCGGCTCGAACACGCGGTCAACAACGCTGCACAGCCCGCGCAAGAGTCACCATGTCAAGAATCAGTGCCGAATCATTTCTCAGTCTGATCCAGCAAAGCGGTCTCGTTGAAGGCGACCGACTCCAACGTGAAGTCGACGACCTGGAAGACAAGGGCCTCAACGTGGGCGAGGCCCAGACGCTGGCTGACTCGCTGATCGAACGGGATCTGCTAACCGAGTGGCAGGCCGAGAAACTGCTCCGCGGCAAGCACAAAGGATTCACGCTGGGCAAGTACCGTCTGCGACGACTGCTTGGAAAAGGCGGCATGAGTTCGGTGTACCTGGCCGAGCACGTGCTGATGCGCCGGCAGTGCGCGATCAAAGTTCTACCGATCAAACGCGTGGAGGACACGTCGTATCTGGCAAGGTTTCATCGAGAGGCTCGCGCGGTCGCATCGCTGGATCATCCCAACATCGTTCGCGCGTACGACATCGATCACGAAACGGAAGGCGACAGGGATATCCACTTCCTGGTCATGGAATATGTCGACGGCGAAAGTCTGCATGACCATGTCAAAGAGAGTGGGCCGTTGACACTCGACAACACCGCCGAGTTCTTTCGACAGGCCGCGTTAGGTCTCGACAATGCTCACAAGAACGGATTGATTCACCGCGACGTCAAACCAGGAAACCTGCTGATCGATCGCTCCGAAGTGGTGAAGGTTCTCGATCTCGGACTCGCGAGATTCTCCGAAGTGCCGGACGATAATCCACTCACGCTCGCGCACGAAGAAAAAGTTCTGGGAACGGCCGATTACCTCGCCCCTGAACAGGCGATGGACAGTCACACCGCCGACCATCGCGCTGACATTTACGGGTTGGGATGCACCGCGTATTTCGCGTTGACGGGCTATCCGCCGTTTCGCGAAGGGACGCTGACGCAACGCCTGATGTTTCATCAGACAAAAGAGCCGCCAGCGATTTCCGAAGAACGTCCTGAGGTCGGCGAGACCAAACGCGGAATCGAGTTGGTCAAAATCGTCAGCCAGTTGATGGCGAAGAAGCCGGAAGAGCGGTTTCAGACGATGGACGAAGTGGCGACCGCTCTCGCACGTTGGCTGAAGATTTACGCGACTGCCGAATGGAGAGCCGCTCACCCGGACGCATTTCTCAAGTCGGATGCCGCGACTTCCGGCGGAGCAGTCCCTGTCGCGAAGGCTGTCGCAGTGCCAGTAGCAAACGCGATTATTCCCGAGGCACACGCTCCGGCAACAACGATCGCAAACGGCGGCGACACTCTGCTCCAAACATCCGTGCCGGATCAACCCGTCATTGCACCGCCCGTTGAACCGCAGCCAGCTTTGCCCGATGCAAACCCGGTTGTGACTGAGGCCGCTTCCGCCGAACCGCCATCAGACAACGGTGCCGATCCCGGCTTTGGAGCGTTTCTCGCTGGCTTTGACGGCGGTGCCGAAGCTCCAACGTTTGTCGCGTCGGAGGCTGTGCCAGCGTTCGAGCCCGTCGTCGATCCTCCCACCGAGCCGGTAATGGCTGCTCCGGTCGAAGTGGAACCTGAAGTTGCAGCAGTCGTTGAACCGGAGCCAATTCCGTCGGAGCCTGTCGCGAAGATTGAAGACACCGTCACGGGAGTCCCGCCAGCCGTTCCGGTTGCTTCGCCAGCGGTTCCGGTTGCTTCGCCGGTCGATGCGGCTCCGCCGGTGGCCGCACCAGTTGTCATCCAGCCAGCCCCTGCCAATGAAGACGTCGAGCCGATTTCAGTCGACCCTCCGCCGATAGCTGCACCGGTTGTTGTGGTAGTCACCCCGCCCGAAGCTGCGTCCACAATTGCCGAAATCATTCCTGCGGAGCCCGCAGCTCCGGAAGCTCAGCCGGTCGATGTTCAATCTGTACCGAGCGAAAACGCCGGTCTTCAGGGTTGGGATGATGAAGAGCCGGCTGCCGAGCCACTCGCCGATTTCGATCCATCGGTGCTGCCAGCGCCGATCAGCGATGAAGAAGAATATCCCAGCTTGCTTGGTGGAACTCCGACGGGGACGAAGATTCCCGGACTGGACGATCCGGCCGACGCGACTCTGTCAGCGATGGAGCAGACTCAGGACTACGTTCCGTCTGGAAACACTCCGACGGAAATTCCTTCCGACGCGACAGTGGTGAATCCGATCGAGGCTTCGAGCCTGGCGAATCACGACATTGTGCCTGCAGTACCGCCCGCGGCTGCTGCTCCCGTTGAACAGTTTTCGTTCGAGCCACCGCAGAACGATGCTCCGTTTTTCGATCCGACTGCCCCGGCACCCCCGACGTTCGCCGAGCCCGTACAACCCGCAGCTCCCGTCGCGCAACCGGAATTTGGCGTTGAGCAACCGTTTGCCGCGCAGCCGCAGCCAGCGTTTCCGAGTGATGCACCAGCGTTCGGAGCACCATCGTCGCCCGCACAAAACACAGCCGCTCCGGGTTACGCTCAGCCCGCCTCGGCAGCAAAGAAGAAACCGCCGGTGGCAATCATTGCCGGAATCGTCATTGCTCTTCTGGCAGGCGGAGGAGCGTACTTCGCCTTCACCGGCGGAGGTGACGACAAGCCAAAGTCAAAGAAAACGGCGTCTGGTGACTCGAAGTCTTCTTCGAAATCAAAGGGCTCGTCGGCTGGAAAAGGAAAGTCGAAATCTCCCAGCGGAAGCGGCGGCAAGATACTGGGGTCGTCGATCAAGGTTGGCCCCGGCGGAGACTTTTCGACCATCGGCGCGGCGCTGGACTATCTCAAAAAGAACAAATCGCGATACGACACCGGCTCGCGCCGAGCGAGCTGCAAAGTCGAAGTCATCGGCGGCGAGACTTACAACGAAGCCATCATCGTCGACAACTCCGGGGAAGCTTACCCGCCAGGAATTCAGATCCTTTCCAGCGGAGTTGGACGAGCGAAGCTGGCGCCGTCCGGCAGTGGTCCCGCGATCCGTTTGGTTGGCATCGAGAACTTCGGCATTCACGGTTTCGATGTTGACGCTTCCGGAAAAGACGTCGCCATCGAGATGTCGGGCTATCTAAATCGGACAAGCCTCAAAGACTTGAACGTCACAGGCTTTTCAAAAGTCGGCATCGCGATGAAAGGGGCCGTTGGCTTCAGCAATGATGAGATCACTCTCGAAAAGATCGATCTGCGAGGAGCCGGCAGCACGACAGCCGGCATTCACTTGACGTCCGGCGAAAATGGGACGGGCCGAATTAAAGTTCTCAACTGTCGGCTGTTCGGGCCGCAGGAAAACGGCATCCTGTTTGAAACGGACGTCACTTATGTCGAGATGCGTGAAAATATCATCGCCGACGCTGGCGTTGGGATGGCCTTCAACGGCGGACCTCTGACGCTGAAGGATGTGCAGATTCTTAACACAACCTTCTACAAATGCAGCCGCGGCGGAATCGTCATCAGCCACATGCCACCTCTCGGTGGCGGGCTCGCCGGATCGAGCGGCCTGGCGGTTCATCGAAACCTCTTCGCTCAGGTGAACGGCCCGGAACTGCTGATCGAAAACGATTTCGATGACAAAAAGTTCGACCAGTTCTTCTCAACGGCCGGCGGCGGTGTCGACCAGAACTGGTCCGACCGACAGCAGGCGGCGGACATCGCAGCAGGACAACGCGAAATCGTTCATCGAGAAAATCAGCGAATTCAGTCAATCGAATTCTCGTCAACCGACGACAGCAGCCCGGACTTTCTGACTCTGAAAAAGAGTTCGCCGTACGCCCGAATCGGCAATCCGAAGCTGAAAACTCAACCGTACGTCGGCGCTCAGCCGGCAAAGTAGCCAATCACTGATTGGATTGGTCAATTCCAGCCGGAGCACGAAGACTTTATAAACCGAAGTCTTCAGGCCTCGGCTGTTTCCTTTGAAAGATGACACACAATGTTGCACAACGTTTTGATCAATGGCGAATGGCGAGCCTCAACCGGCACGGCATCGTTTCAGGCAGTGAATCCGGCAACCTGCGAAGCGATTGACGGCGACTATCCGGTCAGCCCGTGGGAAGAGGTCGAGCAGGCAATCGCGGCCGCGACCGAAGCTTCCCGTGAAATGCGAGGCTGGTCGGGCGAACGTTTCGCCGCCTTCCTGGAATGCTTCGCCGATCGGATCGAAGCTCGAGCTGACGAACTCGTTGCCATGGCGAACCAGGAAACGGCGTTGCCGGTTTCACCTCGACTGAAGGATGGGGAACTTCCTCGGACGACCGACCAACTCAGACAAGCCGCCGCCGCTGCTCGCGAAGGATCGTGGGCCAGCCCGACGATCGACACGAAAGCCAACATCCGATCAATGCACGGTCCGATTGGCCCCGTCGCGGTTTTCGGCCCGAACAATTTTCCGTTCGCGTTTAACAGCGTCGCCGGCGGAGACTTTGCAGCAGCCGTCGCCGCCGGAAACCCGGTGATTGCGAAAGGGCACTCGTCTCACCCGGGAACGACTCGGCTGCTGACTGAAGAAGCGTTTGCTGCCGCGCAGGAAACCGGGATGCCAGCCGGTTTTGTGCAGCTGATTTATCGAACCAGCCATGACGATGGTTGTCGATTTGTCGGGCACGCCGACGTCGGAGCGATTGGTTACACGGGTTCGCGATCCGCCGGACTTCGATTGAAAGAGTCCGCCGACAAAGCGGGAAATCCGATTTATCTCGAACTTTCGAGTATCAATCCGATTTTCGTTCTTCCAGGTGCGCTCACAGAACGATCCGACGAGATTGCCGGCGAATTCTCCGGCAGTTGCCTGATGGGCACCGGCCAGTTCTGCACGAATCCCGGCATGGTTGTTCTGCTGGCTGGTGAAACGTCCGACGCGTTTGTGTCCGCTGTTGCCGAGAAATTTTCAGGAGCTCCTGTCGGAACGTTTCTCAGCGAAGCCGTCCAGAAGAGTTTTCTTTCCGGCGTTGCGGCTCTTCAGGCAGCCGGCGCCGAATTGATTGCTGGCGGCGAAGCTGGAGGCGGAACAGGATTCTCCTGCCAGAACACGCTGCTGAAAGTCGACGGTGCGAGGTTTCTGGAGAATCCGGAAGCGCTCCAGGCCGAAGCTTTCGGCAACGGATCGCTGTTCGTCATCGCGGCCGGCGCCGCTCAGGCCGAACAGATTGCCGAGTCGCTCGAAGGAAATCTCACCGGCTGCATTTACAGCGCGACTGACGGCTCCGACGACGCTGTTTACGACCAGATTGCTCCCGCGCTGCGGACAAAAGTCGGACGCCTGCTGGACGACAAAATGCCGACGGGTGTCGCTGTTTCTCCGGCGATGAACCACGGCGGCCCCTTCCCGGCGACCGGGCATCCGATATTCACCGCCGTCGGAATGCCACAGTCGATTTACCGGTACTCGATGCTGCAATCCTACGACGGAATCCGCGTTCACCGATTGCCAGCGAGCCTGAAGGACGAGGCTCCGAACGAAACGTGCTGGCGGTACGTCGACGGAGACTGGCGACAGGGAAACGTGTAAAGACTGCAAGCTTTGATCATTGCTGGTTGGCTGGCGGTCGAGCTTGCGAGCCCCCAGTCAGAATACTGGGGGCTCGCCAGGGCTCGACCGCCAGCCACCCGGTAGACTTCCATTTCTGCTTCTGCAACCCACGCGACTTCCGGGCGGCGGATAGAGAATTTGTCGTCGAGATTTGTTACAACTCGCGGCTCACGAAGGCTTCAAGTGGCAGATTGTGCCATTTTCAGACCGCTGCTGCTTCGGCAGGCGAGGATCGCCGGCAGGCAGTTGCGTGAATTGACGTGCTGATATTCCGGGCTCTTGTTTCCGGACACGTCGCCGCCTGTGGTTCCAGACTCGCCAGAGTCACCTTATTTCAACAGGCTCAGGAACCGGTTCGGGATCACAAAGACAGAGTTTTATTGAAAGGTTGATTGCCATGAGTGCAATTGCAGGCGTACACGCTCGACAGATTCTCGACAGCCGCGGAAACCCGACCGTTGAAGTCGATGTTATTCTCGAAGACGGCCAGGTCGGCCGCGCTGCTGTGCCCAGCGGAGCGAGCACCGGAAAACACGAAGCATGCGAACTCCGCGACACGGATCGTAAAGACTACTACCTCGGCAAAGGCGTTCAGCAGGCCGTGCAGAATGTCAACGACGAAATCGGTCCTCGGCTGATCGACCTCGACGTCTTCGACCAGGCGTTGATCGATGCGACGATGCTCGATCTGGACGGAACCGAAAACAAATCACGTCTTGGAGCCAACGCGATCCTGGCCTGCTCGCTCGCCAGTGCACACGCCGGTGCCCAGATCAGCCTGCTGCCGCTCTTTCGCTATCTCGGCGGAGTTGGTGCCAACTGCCTGCCGGCTCCGATGATGAATATCATCAACGGCGGCGAGCACGCGAACAATTCGATCGACTTCCAGGAATTCATGGTGATGCCCCTGGGATTTGATAATTTCAGCGACGCTCTGCGATGTGGTGCTGAAATCTTCCACAGCCTGAAGAAAGTTCTGCACGACAAGAACCTCAGCACCGCTGTCGGTGACGAAGGCGGCTTCGCTCCGAACCTCGGTTCGAACGAAGAAGCGATTTCGATGATTGCTGACGCCGTCGAGAAAGCCGGCTACACGTTCGGTGATCAAGTCAAGATCGCACTCGATTGTGCGTCGAGCGAACTCTACGACTCGGCCACCGGCACCTACACGCTGGACGGCAAGAAGATGGATTCTGACGGCATGATCGAACTGCTCAACGGTTGGGTCGACAAGTACCCGATCTGCTCGATCGAAGACGCATTGGATGAAGACGACTGGGACGGCTGGAAGAAGCTGACCGACGCCGTTGGCAGCAAGTGCCAGCTCGTCGGCGATGACCTGTTTGTGACGAATCCGAAGCGACTGGCTCGCGGAATCAAAGAGGGCATCGCAAACAGCATTCTCATCAAGGTCAACCAGATCGGAACACTCACCGAAACCATTCAGGCCGTGTCGATGGCTCACCGAGCTGGTTTCACTTCCGTCATGAGTCACCGCTCGGGCGAAACCGAAGACAACACGATCGCCGACCTGGCAGTGGCGCTCGGAACTGGCCAGATCAAGACAGGTTCGGCCAGTCGTACGGATCGTATCTGCAAGTACAACCAGCTTCTCCGCATCGAAGAGATTCTGGGTGGTGCCGGCACCTACGGCGGGACGATCAGTTAATCGTCTCAGGTCCAGCGATGCTGGTTTGTCATTAATCAGACGAAATTCATCAGCCCGGCTGTCCTGGACAGTCGGGCTGGTTTTGTTTGACGTAAGAGTTTCCACGCTCGGTAACCCAAATTTCGTCATTCCCGCGC
>JBLFXD010000334.1:0-7373 GCA_047611045.1 Planctomycetaceae bacterium
TCAGGAACGTCTCCCCACTCAAATTTGTACTGGTTCTCCTTCTCCGTAAACCGAACGGTCTTCGAAAGTGCCGACAGAGCGTTGTAGTCAGGATGGCTCGGAGTGATGGTGTCTCGAACCTGTTTGACTCGCCATGAAAGATCGGGCTCGACCATCGAGTTCTGCACGATCGTTCCGTCGGGCAGCTCTTCGAATCGACGCTTGCCAAACGGCGTTCGCATGGCCGCCAGGTTTCGGCCGACGTTCTTCGTTTCTTCGTTTCGCTCGGTCACCATTCCCGGCCAGATGTTGCCTTTGGCGGCCGGTCCGGATGTTCTCAGCGGAGCGAACTCCGAAATCGTGCCGTGACAGTCGGTGCAGGTGATCTCGATGGCGTCTCGGACGCCGCCGTAGAGTTTGGTATCGCCGTGGTTGTCCTGTACGAAGTGGCAATCGACGCAGTGCATGCCCATTTCGAGATGGATATCGAGCATGTGGACCGGAGTGTTTTCTCGCATCTGCCGCAGAGCCGATTCGACTCGCAGCACACGGTCGCGTTCCTGTTCGTTGACGGGGTAACCATCTTCCGCGACATGAGCGTAGTCTCGATTGCGGAACTGTTCCTTGACGACTTCCGGAACTTTCACGGCCAGCATCTTCTGTTGAGGTGTGACGTCGTGCAGTGCTTTGCCGTCGTGAGTCATCAGCGTACCCTGACGGTTCTTCTTGAAGACCGCTCGGTAGTTCCAGCCGTGGCCGTGGAAGTCGGCCAGCGTGTGCTGAAGCTGAGGATTCAGATCAACGATATCAGCCAGGAACTCGTGATCCGCCGTCAGCATTTTGGCATCAATGTCGTTCGGGTTGTTCATCTGCCGTCTGACGAATTCTTCCGCCGTCGAATCGGTCTGTTCTTTCGGATAAAGGTGCTCGCCATCGGTTTCCTGGTCGCTCCAGATGTAGCCGATGTACGAGTTCATGACGGTCGTCCCAGGGTGCATGTGACAGATCATGCACTGGCTGGTCGGGATGGCTGTCGTGAAGCGATGAGTGATCGGGTGCCCGCTTTCCCACTTTGGAATCGTTGGGTCCAGGCTGAGGACGAAGTCGTCAATCTCCGACGCTGCCTTGCCTCGGTTTCCGTACTTGGCGTATGGCCCGGAACTGACCGGCGAGCGGTCGTTGGCGTAAATCACGTGGCACGATGTGCAACCTCCCTGACGATAGTCGCCCGGATGATCGTTAGTCCCCGCGAAGTTGAGCGTCGGGTCGAGTAGTCGAGTCTTCGCCAGACCGACGAAGACCGGGTCCGTTCGGTTGAGCGTTCCCATCCCTCGGTTACTCGATCGCTGACGAGGACGGCCCGGCTCTTCACCGCGTTCTGGGATTCCGAGTTCCGCGGCAAAGCGACCGCCTCGTTCGAAGGTTCTCAGAATGTTGCTGATCTGCGTCGTCTGGAAACGCGGCAGTGGTTCCAGGAACGGAACGACGCCCTTCCAGTCTCGTTCGTACTCGGTCGGCGGCGGCACCGTTTGGATGCGCTGGCCGGTTCCGTACATGCTGTAGCTTTCGCCGTAACGCGCCACTTTGTGCGTGACCGCTCCGTTGTTGTAAAGAGCCGCCCCCCACAGCATGCAGCCGTGAGTCATCATGCTCTTCTTAACCTGCAGCGTTTCTTTGGGATGACAGCCCGACATCCCGCAACTGATGTGAGCAACTCGGAGGTCACCTGGATTCACGAATCGCACGAACTCGGGATACTCGTGGTTGAGCACCGTGTAGTTGCGAGCCGGATTGGCAGACGACGGCCAGGCATCCGGAAATCTCGGATGCACATGCCCGATTTCTTTCATCGTCGTTGCGGCGTTTCCGCCGTGGCAGTCGGTGCAGCCGATCTGCAGCGCTTCGCTCATGTGCGGATCGTGCGAATCTTTGTGGCAACCGGCACAGCCCCAGCTCTTCGCCCACGCTTCTTCGGGCGTCTGGTTGATCAGGTCAGCCATTAACAGTTCGGCCGGAACGGGATACGCGACGTCCGGCTCGGGGTTGATCCGTTCTGGTATCGAAGCCGCCGTCTGCCGAACTTCAATCGGCAGCGCGGCACGATCACGAGCTTCCTGATCGTCAGGCCGACCACCTGTTGGACGCTGAACGCGAGGCTGCTCGGGCATCGGCCGCAAAGGAATCGAATTCGCTGAGTCTGCCTGTTTCGGATCGAGTCGTTGAGGTTCGGTCTGTTCAGCCTTGCGACGGAACAGCCGAGACGGGCGGAGCGCTTCGAGCAGTCGTGAAGTGCGTGATCGAGTGGCCTGTCCCTCGACGTCTGAATCTTCAGTCGCGACCGGCACCGGAGGCTCCGCCGCGCGCACAGTGGTACGATCAAACGAGTCGTTCGAGAACGCGACGAAGTAAACGAGTGCCAGCCCCCAAAGAGCCGCACCGCCACAGTAAATCCCAATGGACCGCTTCCGTTGCGTCATTCGATTCTGACCTCCATGTCAGGATCTCACCGTCGAACTCTGCCGAGGTGTCTGTTGTGTACGTCGCCGTTTGCCTGGTTGTTTTCGTCCGAGTCGCAAGAGTCGATCACGTCAGAAACGGATACTGACACTCGCCATCCTCGACTTCGATGTCTTCCGGTTGAATCGTCACCGACTCGCCGTCCACGACGACGTGCATGGGAACACCCATCCGTTTGTGTAGCCGCTTGGCTTCTTCCACCGCCGCCTTCATCGCCTCTTCGGTTTCGTTTCCGTCGAGCAACCGACGGGTCAGTGATCCTCGTTGATCAGTTGACATCGACTGCCTCACTTTCAAAACACATCCACCGCTCTGACTGACAAATAACCGTTGGTTCATCCCGACCGCCATACGCGATTCGAACAGGACTAACGCCGGTATTCTTAATCAATTGCCAACTGCTGGCAGTCGGGCGGTAAAGTGTCTGGAAGTTGTCGATGCTTCGGAAGTATCGCCGCCGGACGTCTGCCTCAGGAACCAGATGTCCGCCCAGTTGAACGCGGTCTGTCACGCGGCGAACGCAGGCATCAGCTCCATCAACCCAGACAAACAACAGATGAAAATCGTAGCCATCCTCGATCAACAGACTGAGGCGTGGAAGAAATGTCCTGCTCGAAAGCGTTGATTCAAACGCGAAGTTCTGCCGCTGTTTTGCCAACTCACTCAACCGTGTCAGCATGATTCGCCCCGCAGCAATCGCCGCTCGATCTGGATCAAGTCCAGACAAGCCTCGCGCAATCACGTCTGCGATAACAAATTCATTTACCGACAGAGGCCCGGACAGCACGTTCTTCATGGCCGTAGATTTCACAGCACCGTTGGGCCCAGCAATCGCAACCACGTATGGATTTTCGTCTGGCATCTGACAGTTCCGGATAACCATGCGAATTACACGTCCGCAAGGGCAGGGTGATCAGTAAGTCAGGATCGCTTCGAAGAACGAGGCGAACAGTGTTTCGACGTCGCTGTCCTCGTAGGTCGAGTAGAGGTCTTTGAAGCCTTCGTCGGGGATCAGAGCCGAGACTCCGAACAGGATGATTGCGTTGTCGTTGTGGAAGGGCCGCCACTCGAAGCCGACGCTCAGGTCGAGGCCGATTTCCGGATCAATGTCGCTCTGGAAGGTGTAAGTGCTGAGAACTTCGGTCTTGTCGAACATCAGGTAGTTCGCATTCATGATGGTTCGCAGCTTCGGCGTGAGGTCCATGTCGAGCCCCAGGTTGAACATCAGCAGACCCGGATTCACAAAGTTGCTCTGCCCCTGAGTTTTGCTGGAGCGAAGATTCGGGACAAGACTTCGATTGTTGACAAGCTGCACGCCGAATAGCTGAATTGCCTGACGCTGCCAGTAGCTGAATTCACCACCCATGAACACCGGGTTGTCCATGATTGAATCGAAGCCTTCCGCGTCCTGGTCATTCGCATTGCCATCGCCGGACGAGTAGAAGAATGACGCTCGGAAACGAGCCCAGTCTCGGTCGTACGAGAGTTCGATCGCCGCCATCGTCGCGTTGATGTCGAGCTGCTGGCCGCCAATCGGATTCTTACCGTCTCGACCAGTTACCCAGTAGAAAGCGTTGCTGACATTGAACCGGCCCATGTGACCGTCGCCAGCGAAGCCGAAGTAGTAGGCCTCGACGCGGTGTTCCTGAAAGATGCCGACCGGGTCAGGTCGAACCAGGAAGTTGTTGCGGTCGAACTTTGTGCTCGGGGAATCGTTGTTCATGTGGAAACTGGCCTGAGCCGTGTATCCGGGGAAGATGAAATCCTGCACGTAGTAGTTGGCAATCAGAACGTTCTGATGACGATCGTCGTTCGTATTCAGTCCCGAGTTCGTGTCCTTTTCGACCATGTCGTAGTAGAGAAGGTTGAACTGGTGCCGGTTCGAGTACTTCGAACCGAACAGCCTCACGGCGCGGTTTGTGTCGAAGAAGATGAACCCGCGGAAGTCCGAGTTGAACAACTGGTTGCCGGCACGAGCCGAAACGAAATCGTAGTCGGGACTCAGGTCAGCGAGTTTGACTTCGCCGAAGTACTCCTGCAGAAGGATCGAGTGATCTCGGAAACGCCGTCGGCCTTCTCGAACGTCGGGGTTGACGACTGCCAGTTCCTTGACATTCAGCTCGTTGAAGTTGAATGCCGGCGCGAGACGAATCTGCCAGTCGACTGGCTTGAAGGCCGTCGTGTTTCCGTGGTTCAGGTCCATCCTCAGGAAGAAGTTCTGATTGATGGCGAACTGGTTGGGATCTCCGAAGAACTCTTCCTGCGGAGCACTGCTCGTACTTTCGAACGGCGTCGTGCCGATCGGAGTCTGACGGTAGTCGAACAGCGTCTGACTGGTCGCTGTGATGTTTAGAAAAGTGTGCTGCCCGATGATCGGGTAATCGCCCTTCAGAACGTTCTGATTGTACGGGTCCCAGATGTGTCCCTCGGTGCCGATGTAGTCAACGGTGTAAGGATAGCTGAGGCCGTACCGGTCAACTCGCGGATAACCGAGCCGCCAACGGTCCGGAACGGGGATGAAGTGACTGTCCTGCTGCTGCTCGGTCGGGACGATTCCTGACGGACCAGTGAATCCTCGCGGGGCATCAGTTTTGGGAATCAGCAACTCTTCGAACTGAGCCATCGCTGGCACAATGCTCGGAGTGACCGGTTGCTCAATCGGGCGGTCGAGGACTTCGGGATTTCGGCGTTCAGGGAACACGCCCGGCTCAGAATTCGTCAGTTCTTCAAGGTCACGGAGCTGCGTATCGAAATCCTGAGTCGAAAGTCTTCGCGGTTCGGCACCGTCACTTTCGGCACCGTCACTTTCAGAGCCCGGTGCTGGTGGCACGCCGAGGCCATCAACAGCTGAAAGCAGTCGGACTTCTTCTTCGTTCCGCATGAATGGCGGCAGCTCTTCGATCGGCCGACGAGCTCTGCCCGCCGGCCGCTCGTTCGGTCCACTGTTTTGAAAGTCGCCTGCGACCGTTGCAGCCGCCTGCTGAACAGCCTTCGCCGGCACGAGCGTGGTTGCCAGTTGGCGAATCTGGAAATCCCGATCGGACTTAGCCATCTCGCGAAGGCGCGACTCGACGCGCGCCGGAATGCAGGCCTTCGACAAACGACGAAGCATCAGCTCTTGAACGTCGCGATCTGAATCCTTCGTCAGTTCAATTTGGAGTTCTGATCGCAACGGCTCAGTCGCCGAATCCAGCAGACCAACGAGGCGAAGTCGCTGCAGACGGTTCGGGTGTTTCAGCAGTCTGGCGAGATCGAGCTGTTCGTCCGGAAGTCGCAACCTGCGTAACGAGTCCCAGGCCGCTTCTTCGACTTCGGGATCCGGACTGTGAATCTCGGTCAAGTAACGCAGAATTCGCTCACGCATCGACTCCGATTCTTCGGCGGCGGACAACTGGCGAGCGTTCGTCGTCAGCCCAACGTCGGGCACAACGCCTGCCAGAATCGCAGCACCCAGCATGAGCGCAGCGACTGGTCGGAACGAATTCCTAAGCCCCGCTCGGACAGCGTTGACCGAACGTCTCAATTCATGATTTCGGCGACTGGTGAAGCGTTCCACTACGGAGCCTTGACTTGGGGATGTCAGGACAGATCCCTATGCGCAATCATCGAGTCGGATGACTCGCTATCGTGCTATCGGCCACGCAGCTGTGTGAACTTGTTCCGGATATTCCGATTATGCCGGATTCTCCGAATACGCCGTTAAAATAGATAATTCCGGCAGCGGCGGGAACCAATAAATCGCATTCCGGCTCGTGGCGGTGGCGCTTCGGTAAAGCAGTCAGAACCGCGAATAGACACGAGTAAACACGAATTCCGGCAGAGGCACGCCTTGAGATTCGTGTTTACTCGTGTCCATTCGTGGTTCAAACGTCAGACTCAATCAATGAGCCGATTCGGTCAGCACAGGGGCCAGATTGCCGTCCGAGTCGAAAGCCATGTCGTCGGGGCCGGAGACAATTTCCAGGTCGTCGCGGCTTTCGACTTCGGCAAGGAACACCTCGCTGACCAGCACTTCGCCGAGATTCAGCGTGTCGGGAATCTGGACGACCTTGGCATTCTCCGGCTCGGCCAGGCCGGTTGTCGGCAGAGCGTTTTCGATGACTTCGCGGTCCGTGTCATAGTGCGCGGGGATGGCGGCGGCCGATGGGTGTCCACCGGTCATCGAGTTGATCTTCGTGATGTTCTGGTCGACGGACTCGGCGGTGCGACGGTTTGTGAACTCGGCCATGCCCAGTCCGCAGGCATTGCCGTGAGTCGCCTCCGTCAGGCCCCGGACGAAGATTCGCTTCACTTTGAATTCGTCTTTGTCGGTCGCGGCGTGGTCGTTGTACTTTCGGCCGATGATGTTGGTGTCCATCCCCGAGCCGCTGATGTTCTTGCCGATTTCGTCGATGATCAGCAGGCCGGTTTCGTTGAACGGAAGAGTCGGCATCCACTCAGTGGCCGTCTTCAGGATCTCGCATTCGCGTTCGTAGAAGTCTTCCGGAGCGACGGCGGCGATCATGCCGGTTTCGTCGTAGGCGTTTTCGACGATCGCCACTCCCGCCAGAATTCCGCACTTCTGCAGCACGCAGTCGGCGACCGCTCGAATGATCTCCAGAAAGCTGTAATCAAGAATTGCCCGGTGATAGATCTTCGCTCCGGCGTGTTTGCCCAGGCCGATCAGCATCATCTTGTGCAGACCGGATTCGATCGGGCCGACGAACCCGGTATGAGGCTTCACGCGTCCTGAAACGATGACGTGGTCGCAGTTAAAGGCCTCTTTGTCGAAGTGGACCGGTATGCCCTGCGGAGTTTCGTCGACGACGACCGTCTCCATACTCGACCGAATCTCGGCTCCGGTGAACTCTTCGGTGATGCCGTACCCTTCGATAATG
>JBLFXD010000335.1:0-7365 GCA_047611045.1 Planctomycetaceae bacterium
GGTCACTTTGATTCGTGTCAGCTTGCGACCTCGCCACACATCGTCGCGGACCTCGATCTCGTACTTGAACCAGGTGTCGGGTTTCACAAGCTGCTTGTAAACGTGGCAGAAGCCGTACAGCGAGCCGGTGCGAATTGGATCGCGATGCGTGCTGTCGATCTGGGCTTCATAGCCGTCAGAGAAACTCGGCTTCCTCGTCGTGCGGAAGTACAGCCCGGAATTTCCGCCATCGCTGATCTTGACCTCGGCTCGATACTTGAAGTTCTTGTACGGCCCCTTTGTCGAGACCAGCATCGACGCCGGGCCTGAGCCACTCAGTGATCCGTCAACGACTTTCCAGACGCTCTTCTCGTTGCCGACTTTTTCCCAGCCGTCCATCGTCTTGCCATCGAACAGCGAAATCCATTTCTCTGCGTCTTTCGCCGGAGCCTTGTCGTCCTCTGCCAGCGAGTGGGTACCAGAAAGCAGCGCTGACACAACGCCAGCACAGAGAGCGACTCGAAACGTTGAAGAATGCATGAGTGATTTCCATTATTGAGAGTGAAGTTGGGAGGCGACAATCGGAACGCCCGGTTGTTGCTCATCGCTGAATTCGATCCAAAGTCAGGGTATCTGGAAGCTTTGGCGGATGTCGAAAACAGGGAGTCGCAACGATGTTCCGCAGCCTCGGCTCGACCGTGTGTGGACCAAGGGCTCCGCCACGAATCCGCTGATCCATGGTAGTCGATAACCGATGTCAGCGCGACCGTTCACGGCTTACGATATATCGTAGGCGGATTTCGCGATGCCGCAGTTGCATGCCGTGAAAGCTCGGAGAGGGATGCAAGAGGCGGGCGAAATTGTTCGGGAACGATTACTTCGCTAGTTTCCGGGTTTGCGATCACAAATTCGCTGCAGTCACTCTGCCAGCTTGAGAACGACTGTGACGGCTATCTGGCTGAAGAATTCGTGCCGAAGACAGCGTCAAGGTCGAATCCTGAGATGAACTGTTCCGTATTTCGGATGACTGACCAAATCGGTGGCCGGTCGTGGCGTCGAACTGGCGATAGTTCTTCGAAGTCTGGCGAGGTCAAGTTCTGGCCCCACAAGTTCTGGCCCCAGTAGAAGTCCAGCAGGCCAAGTCCTCGGTTTCGAATGAAGTCTGTGGATGTCAGCTGCTGCCAGTCACGTTCTGACTTCAGCCCGAGTCGTGTACCGAGCCAGGCCAGATAACTCTGGCGGTGTTCAGCATTCTCCCAGTAGTGATTCGGGATGGATTTGAACAACCACTGCTTCCACTCGAAATCGGGAAAGCACTCCATGACGGCTCTGCTTGGAGTGTCGCCGTAGTGGTTCATCAGCAGTCCTGCTCCGTAGTTCTGCTTGAAGCTCGGTCGACTGATGGCATACCAATCCTCACGCTTGGAGAAACCGAGCTGCAAACTCAGCCAATCCATGTAGGTTCGTCGATTTTCAACGCTGTGCCAGTAACCCAACGGCGCCCGCCCCAACCTCCACGGAATCCACTGATAGTCTGGCCGGTACTCCAGCAGGGCCAACCACACCGAATCCCGGTAATGGTAGTTCAGCAGCCCGCCACCATGATTTCTATGGAAATCCGCCTTTCGGATTCGGTACCAGTCCTCAATCCCTGTAAAACCACATTGCACCCCCAGCCAGTCGAGGTAGGCAAGGCGTTTGCTCTGAGTTTCCCAGTAGCCATTCGGAACGCGCCCCGTTAGCCATGGTGTTTCAAAATGAGAGATCACAAAACAAACTCCGAACCGCGACGCCGACGATAGCACAGTTGCCAGGAAGAGAAGCTGATAGCTGGTGGAAGGGCACAGGGATTCGCTGACGAGCACTCTGCTCCTTATTTCAGGCCCCTTTGGCCATCGTGCCAGTTTATCACTGCGAGCGGGCGACAAGCCATTACGTCATGTGGTAAACTGCTTGCACTATTTCGTGCTCGCACATCCGTGGGTGAGGATCGATCCGCCATAGTCTGCGATCAGCCCTCGGGAACTGGTCCTCGTGATTGCCTCTTTTCAGGAGTGCCGACGAGGAAATCCCGGCCGAAGTAACTCAAGTAAGAAGTCTGCGACCATGGCGGAGCGTGAGCGGGAAGTGGCGTTGATTATGAATATCAACAAACCCTACGACCGAAAGGTTGTCGAGGGCGTCGCTCGATTTACACGAACGAAAAGCGACTGGTGCGTTTACGCCGAAGACGAACCGCTGGCGAAGATCCCGGATCTGAGTCGATGGAAAGGCCACGGCATCATTGCGGACCTTGATGACGCCTCAGTCGTTGAAGCGATTACCGGACTGCAGATTCCTGTCGTAAATATCGGCGGTGCCATTCACGACGAAAGCTGGTCCTTCGATACTCCGTATGTGACGACCGATAATTCGGCGGTCGCGCAGTTGGCGGCGGAACATCTGCTCGACCGAGGCTTTCAGAATTTCGCCTACTGTGGCCTGAGGAAGACACCGTTTAATCCGTGGTCGCGAATTCGCAGCAAAGCATTTCAGAAGGCGGTCAACGATCGAGGTTTCGACTGCTCGATCTACCGTGGAAGGCACAACGATCCTCGGCGATGGGAAGAAGTGCAGCAGAGTCTGTGCCGATGGTTAGAGCCGCTTCCGAAGCCGCTCGGACTGTTCGCGTGCCACGATGCCCGAGCCAGGCACGTACTGGAATCCTGCCGTCGATTGGGGCTGCGAGTTCCTGATGACGTCGCCATTCTCGGAGTCGACAATGACGAGATGATGTGCGAACTGGCAAACCCAGCCCTATCCAGCATTGAACTGGGCACTGACAGAATCGGATTCGAGGCGGCATCATTGCTTGATGACCTGATGGCCGGAAAACGAGTCCCGAAGAAGCGGCGGTGGGTCGAGGCGGCTCCCGTCGGAGTTGTCATGCGAGCGTCCACCAATGCCCTTGCTGTCGATGACAACGACGTTGCGGAAGCAATCGTTTACATCCGTGACCACGTTGGCAGAGGCGTGCAGGTTTCGGAAGTCACCACCCATGTAGACCTGTCGCGTTCGACGCTGGATAACCGGTTTAAAGCACAACTCGGCCGCAGCGTGCACGACGAAATCGAACGTGCCAGACTCGAACTGGTAAAGAGCATGCTGCTCAACACGACGCTCACGCTCGCCGAGATTTCGAAACAAACCGGCTTCGGCACAGTGCAGTACATGGCCACCGTCTTTCGCCGTTCAACGGGACACACTCCCGGCCAGTTTCGCCAACTGCACCAGCGCGAGCGTTGACATCAGCGCGAGCGTTGACCCCAGCGCCATTGTCGCGCCTCCAGGCAACTCGTGACGGCAGGCAACTCCATACACACGTTGTCCCTGGAATGTCTCCCGGATTCACGGTAGTAATGTGGATGCCGACTCGGCGACATTAGCCATCGACGACGACCAGGACATTCCATTCTGATGGCACCGATAGATGACGACAAAGATTGAGCGAGACGACGGGTCTTCACGAACAACAGACTCAGCAGCGCGGCGAATGAATGAACCGTCTCATCTGCGAAGCCACGGCGGCTGGAATGGCTGCGGAAGACGCGTTTCGGCTGGTGATGCGAGCAGGGTAAGTGTTCGAGTTGTTCGGAGAGAATTTTTACGCGACACCGCTTCTGCGACGAGTTGATCACGACATGTCGTAAGTGATTTACGAGATCGGAAAACTTGTGGTCGTTCGCTGCCTGGCAGTGATCCAACTATCCTTTTCCAGGACTGCCCGGCACTGGCGGCGACCGTCGCAGTATCGTTGAGATATTCAACGCGACGTACGGTTCGAACGAACTTCAGTCGCCAAGTTCGATTTCCAGTATGAATCATTCAGTATGCCCACTGGATCATCCTGCGAATGTTGCAGTTGATCAAGTTCCGAAGTCACCATCCTGTGTAGAGACCAGTATGTTCCGATCAGAACTCCGTGCCCTGTTTCTTGCCGCTGTTGCCGTCAGTCTGGCAGGGAACTTCACCCTTGCCGCTGAGAAGAAGTTCGCCAGCCCGGTAGTGACTCAGGCGGTCGAGGGAAACTCGACGCCGATCGAATTGGATATCACCGGCGCGAAAATTCTGGCTCTTGAAGTGACCGATGGTGGCGACGGCACGTCTTATGACTGGGCGGACTGGATCGAGCCTCGGCTGATCGGTCCGAAAGGCGAATTGAAGCTCACCGAACTGAAGTGGCGGACGCTTGATGGAAAGGCGACCGTCGGAAAGAACAACGGTGGCGGACCATTGAAGGTCAACGGCAAACCGGTGGCGTTCGGAATTGGCACGCACGCTCCGTCAAAAATCGGTTATGACCTGCCGGAGGGTTACACCACGTTTAAGGCTCTAGGTGGCTTGGATAATGGTGGCACCGATCAGGCTGGCAGCACGACCAGCGTTCAGTTTCGAGTCTACACATCGACCGACGCGTTCTTTGAAGAACCGCTCAACCTGACAGTGCCTGAAGGCTTCGCGGTCGAGCGACTTTTCACAGCGTCGCTCGCGGACATTGGTTCCTGGGTCGCTCTTGGAGTTGACGCCAAAGGTCGGCTGATCACCGCTGATCGAGAAGGACCGCTTTATCGGATCACTCTTCCTGACAGCGGCAGTAAAGACGCCAAACCGAAAGTCGAAGCGCTTCCCGTTGAAGTGGGAGGTGCCAACGGATTTCTTCAGGCGTTCGGCAGCTTCTATGTCGTCGGTAAAGGTCGAGGAGCCTGGAACAACAAGTCAGGATTGTTTCGACTGACAGACACAACCGGCGACGATGCCTATGACAAGGTCGAGTTCCTGGTCCCACTGACCGTCGGCGGCGACCATCACGCTCACGCCGTGATTCTGAATCCGGACAAGACTCGGCTGATGATTCTGTGTGGCAACAGCACCGACGCTCCGCAAGAACTGGCGACACGAAACATTCGCCATCAGTCAGAAGATCACCTCCTGCCGCGAGGAACGTACTACGGTCATAACACCGGTCGGGAAGCTCCCGGCGGGTTTGTGATCACCTGCAAACCCGACGGCACGGACCGCACGTTTCTGTGTGCAGGATTTCGAAATCCGTACGACATCGCTCTGAACGCTCACGGCGAGTTGTTCACCTATGACGCCGACATGGAATACGACGTCGGCGGACCGTGGTATCGGCCAACCCGAGTGAACCATTCCGTCAGTGGTGGCGACTACGGCTGGCGATGGGGTGCTGGCAAATGGCCGAACTGGTACCCGGACACGGTTGCCACGACATTAGATATTGGTCGAGGAAGTCCAACGGGCGTTGTCTTCGGCTACGGAGCCCGGTTTCCCGCGAAGTACCAGAAGGCTTTATTCCTTTGCGACTGGACTTACGGCCGCATCCTCGCGGCTCAGTTGAAAGAAGACGGAGCCTCCTACACGGGAACGTTTGAAGAGTTCCTCTACGGTCCCGGCAATCCCGTTACCGACATCGTCATTCATCCGGATGGAGCGATGTATTTTGTCACCGGCGGGCGTCGCAACCCGTCGTCGCTGTACCGCGTGAGCTACGAAGGCAAAGAGTCGACAGCGCCGATTGACCTGACGCCTGAGAAAACTCCAGCGGCTGAACTCCGTTCGATTCGTCGTCTACTGGAAGCCAAGCACGGTCACGTTTCTGACGATGCCGTTGAAGTGGCGTGGGAGTTTCTGTCACACACCGATCGCCATATTCGCTACGCCGCGAGGACAATTCTTGAACACCAGCCGACCAACAACTGGGAAGCTGCGGCGCTTGCCGAAAAGAACACTCTCGCGACGATCGAGACAATGGTTGCGCTGGCTCGTTCTGGCGATTCAGCAGCGAAGTCTCGAATCCTCGCTCGCCTGAACCAGCTTGAAATCGCGTCCCTGGAGTTGGAACAGCAGCTCGACCTGCTGCGTGCCTACGGACTTGTTTTCATCCGGATGGGCGAGCCTGATAAGGCAACCGCATCACATTTGACGAAGGTCCTGTCACCGCTCTATCCATCGGGCACTCGCAGTCTCGATCACGAGCTGTGTCAGATGCTGCTCTACCTGAACGCTCCGCAAGCCGTCACTAAAACAGTCAAGCAATTGACGTCCGCGGAGACTCAGTCGGAGCAGATGTTCTACTCGTACCACTTGAGAACCATCAAAGACGGCTGGTCGGATCAGGATCTGACGACGTACTTCGGATGGATGCGTCGCGCCGAAACTCAGCAGAGCGACTACATAGGAGGCGGACACTTCGCCAATTTCCTGAAGTCACTGGATACCGAAGCAACGAAGCGACTGTCGCCGGAACAGGCAAAACTGGTCGCTCCAATTCGCGAGCAGAAATCCCCTGAAGAACCGCCAATCACTTGGGTGTACAGAGAGTTCGTCAAGAAATGGACCGTCAAAGATCTGCAGGCCCATTTGTCATCAGCAGACACCGGCCGATCATTCATTCGCGGCCGAAACCTCTACAACGGCATGTGTGCCAAATGCCATTTATTCAAAGGCAAAGGCGGAGCCATCGGCCCCGATCTGACTTCGACAGGAAAGAAGCTGAAACTGCCCGCACTGCTGACCGAGATCATCGAACCTTCCAAGGTCATCTCAGATCAGCACGCTTCGGTGATCCTGATCCTGAACAACGGAAAGGTCCTGACCGGCCGCGAAGTCGGCGGCGACAAAGACGTCATCCTGATCGCAGCCAACGCCGAAAAGCCGAAGGAATTCATCGAAGTAAAACGGTCCGACATCGAGGCCCGCAAGAAGTCGCCTGTTTCAATGATGCCGCTGGGAACGCTCAACACCCTGACCGCCGAAGAAATCCTCGACATGCTGATGTACATCTCAAGCGGCGGAAACGCCGGAAACCGAGCGTTCCAGCAATGACGATTCTTAATGGAGTGTTTCTGTATACGCTCCTCGGTCAATAAGGAACGGGCTTCCGGTGGGGCCAGGGAAAGTTAAGCATCACCTGCCAGACCATCGAGAGCCGGCCCTGGTGAGTGACGGAGTTAAAGGATCTCCCCGGTGGACCAAGCTCGTGGAATTGAATTTTGGCTGCTACTCACTTTGCAGAAGCTGGCGTCATTTCGCCGCAGCGGCCATTTGTCCGTTCAGCGTGTGGACGGTACTTTGCGGTTGCCAGCGATCAATTCGGTATGCTCCGCAAGATGAGCAGAAACAGGTCCGTGTTGTTTTGAAGAATGGAGACATTATGCGATTTCTATGCTGCTTGCTGTTGGGGTCGTCGGTATTGCTGAGTGATGCGGATGCTCAGAAATCGTATGAGTAGCTGTCCATTCTTCATTGGCTTCAGCGCAGCGCGAAGCGTCAGCCTGATGATTGCGTCAGGGCTGGTGAGGATGGGTGCGGCGATCGGCGAGGTTC
>JBLFXD010000336.1:0-7365 GCA_047611045.1 Planctomycetaceae bacterium
CAACATGACACATTGCTCTTGACGCCTCACACTGGGCTGAATGAACAAAACACCGACATACCCACCTCGCATCCAGCCCTGATTCACGGATCGACATCTAGCTCCATTCAACATGGTGGAAGTTACGGCTCGCCGTGTTAAAGCTAACGGAACTCAGCTTCCGCTGTTCTTTGGGGCGATTATTGGCCACTCGTTTGCCGAACTGTCCACGAAATCAACCAGTTTTGTTGCGCCGGGAGTCGGGTTCAAAGTCTACCCAGGTGGCGGCAATGCCATGATCCTGCCAATCGCTCTCGATTTGCCGACCTGGAACGAGCTGCTCGATGACGACCCGTACGACATGCCAGACAACTATTCTTTCAATGCTGCAACTGGAAGCGTAGGCCCGGGGTCAGATGGCATTGCCGAAGTCAACATTTACCCGTCGCAGAATACGCTGATGCCTGCCGGGAACCGAGGCACTGTGGATATCGGCAGCTCGAATAACAGTACGGCCGACTTGAGCCGCCAGATCCTTTACGGAATCAATTCAAATGACATGTCGTACATGACGAACGGGGAACTTGTTGTTGACCCCGGCCCCCTGTTTCTAAACGGCGATACAGGTATCAGTGCGGGCACCAAAGACGAGCTCGCCCAGATCATTGGGGAGCCCCGTGCAATTCCGTTGTTCATTGAAGTGTCGGGCAACGGCAATAATGCGACATACAGTGTTGTTCGTTTTGTTGGCGTTCGCGTGATGGCCGTCAATCTGACCGGGCCGATGAGTAAGAAGCACCTGATCGTCCAGCCCACGCCGTTCAGCGATTCCACAGTGATCCGCGGCGAAGCGGTAATCACGCCAGACATGATCTACTCCCAGCCTTCGATGATTGAATAGGCAACGTGCTTGAGGCAGCTCATCGAGTCCCCGTCGCAACAGGCTTGTCGGCCACGTGTTTTGGGGGCGTGGATTGGGATTGGTCTTGTCTGATTAGTGCGTTGCGGAAGGTGAGCAGCTTCCGCAACGCATCGTCCGCGTTCCGACGCCGTTTTCGAACGAGAACGCTATCAGCATGGGGTTTCGGTGTCCTGCTGCGGTCGGTGAATTATCGAATCAGGACAGGCGTGGTGAAGATTGAATCGCTACGAATTTCGGTCTTGCCCTTAACGACGGTGGAGTCGGAGAAGGGCGCCGGTTGGACGGTAACGTGTCTCTTGTTCGGATTGCCTGTCAGGCTAACGCCCATGATGCGGACTCCGACAAAACGGCTGATCACATAGGCGGCGTTGTTGCCGGGTCCCGACACGCTGGTGAAAAGAGGCATGGCTTTGACCTCGCCGATCACTTCCTTCAGGGCGGCTTCAATTCCGGCACTGATACCCGTGTCGCCGTTGAGTTCCAGCGGCTCGCCGTCGAAACGAATCTCGCCGCCGAACCAGGCCATGTCGTCAGCGTTGATGCCTTCTCGAATCTGCCGTTTCAGATCGGCCGTGCTGTTGCCTGGGCTGCCGATATCCACCGTGCCTCGATTCCCCGGCGGGAGCGAACTGGCGCCGGATGGGTAAATGTTGACTTCGAGAATACCGTCGGACGATTCGACAACTTTGTCCAGACCAACGTTGAACTCGTAGTCGTCGCTGCCGACTCCGTCGAGCATGCTGTTCCACGAGGCTTCGTCCAGAGCGACCGGCAGAATGTTAGATCGTGTCGAGCTTTCAGGAGCAATTCTGAATCCGACTCCTGGCATGATCGCGGCGGCGGATGTCACGTTCAGCCCGGCTTCGCTGTGTCCGATCACTGGTGCAAAAAAAAGTGAAAGCGGACCGTCGACTACATGACCATTGATATCGACGGCGCTGCCTCGGTCACGATGAACAGCGACTTCGATCATCGTGTATGGGGTCGCTCCCCAGACTTCCGTCCAGCGTTGCTGGTCGGGCAGCCACTGATACTGTCCAAGGCGAACATCCCGAGCAGTATCGATGTAGGTCGCATCGAGTCCTCCCGATCTGTTTGCGCTGGCGGTTGATCGAGCAGCGACTTTTGATTCTTCAGCGATGCTGGATGGACTGAGCGTCGGCGCGAGCCCGGTTCCAGGGCCGAACTCCATTGCTCCGGCAAAGGCAGCCGCATCACAAGCGTTTCGCATTTGAGCACGGGCAATCGTGATCCAGCCGAGGTCGACTGTGAATGCGGAAAAGGCAAGGACCATCACCAGCACGCCGGCGGAAAGCGTGAGGATGCTTCCTTCGCGATCGGTGGCTGACGGATTCGAGCGGTCAAGGGGGGGTCGGTTTGTGATTCTCACAGTGGTAACTCCTGGAAGAGTGAATGGCTTGTCGCCTATTACGAACGATGGCCCGCCAACCGCATTGCTGATCACTCGGGCGAGTGCTCATGCACGATTCGCGGCGTGTCGTCTGTGGAGACGAGGCCTTCCTGGGAGTAGTACCGAATCTTTGTAAGAACGAGTTTCCTGACGCGATGCGAGGCAAAGGCGACTCGAGAGTTCGCCACCGAAACATTCGGGCTGTACGCGTTCAGGTTGTGCAGTCCCGTGCTGGATTGAGTTTTGAGATATCCGTTGCCGCCAAAGGTCGACCAGCTTTTGGATACTCCGTCTTTGATTTGAAATTCAATGTGTCCGTCGTCGATCTTCATCGAAGACGTAAACGTGACGACTTCGTCTGCGTGATAGAGTTTCTGTTGGTGCGGCGTCGAGCTGTATCCTGAAATCCAGTCTCGATACCAACGCTGCAGCTGCATTCCGCCAGCGGTGTAGTCGGGGTAGGTCGCATGATTCAGTTCGAACACCGAGTGTTCACGCTCAAGATTTCCGACGGGCGAGAGCACGGTCACGATCTGCGGAGCGTGATCTTCGGGAGCGGGCGTGCCGACTTCGACTCGCCAGTCTTCTTCAACGCGGACGATCGGT
Organism: Planctomycetaceae bacterium; assembly: GCA_047611045.1. Taxonomy (GTDB): domain Bacteria; phylum Planctomycetota; class Planctomycetia; order Planctomycetales; family Planctomycetaceae; genus JABMPE01. The sequence goes on from JBLFXD010000336.1 coordinate 2,919, forward strand.
GGGCCATCGGCTACGGCAGGCGAAGCGGCCGACAGATAAGCCGCGGCAATGATCAGCCAGCGAATGATTCTGGCGAGAACCCGGTGGGCAGCCGCTGGCAATTCTCTGAGGAAATGTCCAGGTAAATTCGCGGCAGAGTAGCCGCGCAGAACAGAGAGCGTCATAGCAAACACCTTTCGAAAAGAAGCCGTTCGGTAGCCGGGCGGTCTCGAATGGCGCTGTCGATATTGATCGACGATCGCCAGCGGAGAAGAAGATTCTTCGCCGCAACGAAGCGGATTCGCTTCGCCAAGATCCCTTGCTTTGCGTCCTCACCTCACGATGAGTTTGCCTGTTCGTGGTTCCGTCGAAGGCTGTTGCGCGACAGCCAGCAGTTCTCTACAGCTCGACGCTCAATCGCGATGGCGCCGCTGATCTTCCTCCATCCCGGAGGAATGTGCTGCATCTCAACCATGCGTCAATAAAATGCTCGCGGACGGAAATTTCTTCCGGAAACCCTCGAAGGCGACGGTCCGCCAGAGGGGGACCTGGAACGTGCTGACTCCACGACCGCAACGTCTGGTTTCGGTTTTACCTGCCACTCGTTGGTTTAGTGACCGAGACTTTAGAGTCATACGTGACAGCCCGGAATATCATGCGCGTAGCGAACTGCCGGATGATCGATTCGTAACTTCGTCGCCATGTTTCCTTTCCGGGCGGCATGGCCTTATTGACCTTTGCGTCCTTCTGTCCGAACTTCGTCAGGCGAAGTCTGACCTACGGTGCGTGAGGAAATTCACGTCGGTGATACCGCTGGCGTTTCGGCGAGGAGTGGGTCTACGGCGTGGGCGGATTCGATCATCATGTCGGTGCTGCGGGGGTCGATTTCACGGCAGGCTTCGGTGAGTTGGTGCGAGATTGAATGCAGCTCGCCGTGCCAGACTGAATCGGGATCGACGTGCGGGACGAACTCTTCGCACAGCAGAACGAAACGCAGAATGTGGCGGAAGAGGATGCCTTCCTGCTTGGCGATCTTGCGTGTCGTTACCAGCTTGTTGAAGTCGCCGCCGAAGTTGAGCAACTCGCCCGCCGCCCACACGTCGGTCATCCGAACGTCCGAAACGCCGGGGTACTCCGAGCGGAACAGACGCAGCAGCTTCTCGGGGAAGTTCAGCGGGCGGACCCATTCTTCCGGTTCTCGATAGCCGCCTCGCTCGTCGTTTTCGTCGTCGTCCTGTTTCGTGCCGCCGAGTTCTGTGATTGTGGCCAGGCCTCGCTGCAGGAGTTCGGGGTTCAGGAAGTCCGTCGCGAACGGGCTGAGCGGCATGACATCCGGCCGCGGGATTCGCAGATTTCGGGAGACGGCTCCGGGAAAGACGAGGACGCTCTCGAGAGCCTGAACGCGCTCCGGGCCGCTCGCGAACGGCAGCACGTCCAGCAGGAACGTGCCGTACAGCGGGTTGATACTTTTGAAGCTGAGCAACGTCGTCAGTGGTTCGTTGGGGTAAGCTCGCTGCGGTTCGTAGTCGGGTTCTTTGGCGGCGGGATCGTTGGTGAGCCGGACTTTCGGTTTGCCGTCGGCGGACTTGCCGGTGCCTCCGATGTCGACGCCTTGAGCCTCCAGCAGGATTTTCAACGAGGATGTCAGTTTCGCCGGTTGCTGTTTCTTTGGGGCGTCTTTCTTCTCTGGTTCGGCGAGGGCGGGTTTGACGGCTTCTTCCGTCGGGCTTTGGTCATCTTTCACATCGACGAGGGGAACCGCAGTGGACTCAGCGGGCGAGTCTGCAGATTCCGGGGCGGGATGTTCGGAGTCGGCTGCGGCTGCGGAGTCGGCTGCGGCTGCGGCTGACTGATCGATGCCTGTTCCGAAGCCGTCCGGTTCTTCTTCGGTTTTGCTGAGTTCTTCTGAGTCAGCTTCGACAGAATCGTCGGCGGGAGCTTGTACTCCGTAGGTGCCGTCCCACGGAATCTGAGGTCCGAAAGCACCCGACTCGTTGAGTTCATCAAGTCGCTCACGGAGCCGCTTTTCTTTGATGGGCGAAATGGTTTTCTGAGCGTCTGGGTCAGCCGAATCGCCTGCACTGTCAGACTTGATCGGAGGCTTCGGGTTTAGCTGGATGAAGCCGCCACGGTGCAGCGTGATGAGCATTTCGATCAGCCGCTTCTGCGACGTTTCGAGCTGCTTGGGATTCATCAGTCGTTTGCTGACGACCGTTCGGATCAGCGAGACGTCCGGCGATCGCGAAATCAGGTAGGCAAGCAGTCGCCACGGGATGAATCCCTGGCTTTGCAGTTTGGTCGGTGGAGCTTCGATCAGCCGCGTGAACTGAGCCTCGTTCCAGTATTGGACGGTCGACCGCCGGGACGGCATCTTCTTTTTCATCTGCTTCCGCTTTTTCATCAGCAGCGGATCTTTTGTGTCCTCGGGAATCTGATCCATCTTCAGCTTGTAGCGGTGAATCTTGACGTCGTCCTCGTGCGAGAGTGCAAAGACGTGTCCTTCGGTATCGAACTGCGGCCGGCCGGCTCGACCAAATATCTGATGCGCGACGCTGGGGTCGATCAGCGTCTTCTTACCCGGCGGACCTTTCAGCAGATCGGTCATCAGTACCGATCGAGCGGGCAGGTTCATGCCGGCTGCCAGTGTTTCTGTGCAAACGCAAACCGTCAGCAACTTCTGCTGGAAGAGATACTCGATGATCCGCTTGTACCGCGGCAGGACGCCGGCGTGGTGAACTCCGACACCGCGCAGGATGATCGTTTTGAGCTTCGGGCCGATGCCTTGTGACCATTCGTGTTTTTTCAGCTCTTCGACCAGCAGCTTCTGTTGTCCGTCACTCAGCAGTGCTTTGCCTTTGAGTTGCTCGGCGACGCTCCAGCATTCTTCGCGGTTGAAACAGAACAGCAGCGTCGGAGTCTTTCGCGCGTCGTCATCGCCGTCAGCCATCATCTCAAGCTGCTCGTTGAGCAGCTGATCCGGCACCCAGTGATAACGCAGCGGCACCTTTCGGTCTTCGCTTCTGACCAGGTCCAGTCGGCGACCGTGTGACCGGTTGAGCCAGATCATGAAGTCTGCCGAGTTCCCCACCGTCGCCGAAAGCAGCATCAGCCGAACGTGCTTCGGCAGGAGGCTGAGCGATAGTTCCCAGACGATGCCGCGTTCGGGATCGTTGAAACTGTGAAACTCGTCCATCACGACCGACGACACTTCCGAGAAGTCAAAGTCATCGCGGTTGAGCAAACGGTTGAGCAGAATCTCGGCGACGACGACCAGCACCTTGGCGTCCGGATTGACTTTGTGGTTGCCTGTGACGAGTCCCACATCTTCCGGCTGAAATCCCCAACGGACGGCGGCTTCCTGAATCTCCTGAAACTTCTGATCGGTCAGCGCGATCAACGGCGTCGTGTAGTAAGCCGTCTGTCCGGTATGCAGAGCCTCGAACAAAGCCGCTTCCGCAATCAGAGTCTTACCCATCCCGGTCGGAGCCGAAACAAGCACTCCCTGTTCCGTGTCAAACCACTTGAGGATGGCGTCTTCCTGAACCGGGTACGGCTCGTACGGAATCTGATCCAGAAACTCCAAAGCGATTTCATCACGATCGGGCATAGCGAGTGCTTAATAACCTGCTGAAGACTGTTGTTGACTGCTGGGCGGACCATAGGCCATCGGCCTGATTCCGCAACTGCCACGGATTTGCGCAATCGGTGCGACGTTGAGCGAGGACGCCTCGTGGCCTACGAGGTCAATGGCTCTCGTGAGAAAACTCTGGAAGCCGGCATCGCTGTGACGGTTGCCGAAAAATCGGCCGTTGATTGTCATGGACTGCCTTGATCTGCTCCCCGAATCCTGGTCCGTTCTCGATGTTAGAACTTGGTGAAAATCGGAATCTGGAAATGGAGCAGAATGAAGAATAAGAAGCGTTACACCGAAGAGCAGATTGCGTTTGCTTTGCGTCCGCGCTCACTGGTCGACCTCCACTATAACCGGCCCTGACTCACCATCTGGCTGCCGCTTCACGCTGCGCTGAAGCAAGAAAAGAATGGGCACCTACCTTGATTCTCCTCCGTCACTCTTGGATCTCAGTCATAGAGTCATACGGTGCAGCCGGTTGTCAATTTCGAGCAGCAGGAACTCCGCATTGATCGGCAAATCGGACCAGGACTGCTCCGCGCCGGATGGCCACCGAACCTGCAGGGACTCAATGGCCTTGGCGTCTCCGAGTCCGAAAATGAGTTGCCGCTGGTTACTCGCCTGATAGCCGTCTCCTGCGACGAGTTGCCGAACCAGTCGCCTTCCACCAGCGGTCACCGTTACCTGAGCACCGATGGCGTCGCGACTGGATACTGTTCCGCGCAGCCTGATCGTCACGAAACTGCCATGTGACGGCGTTACGTTGGTCACCAGCGATGATGGGCCGGCCAGGTGCGACACGGCAAAATCGTCCAACCCGTCGCGATTCCAATCCAG
>JBLFXD010000337.1:0-7360 GCA_047611045.1 Planctomycetaceae bacterium
GCGCGGGCAAGTTTTTGCGGTTTGTTGCCGTCGGGATTGCTCTCAGATTTTCGCGCCGGCACACCGCGATTAACGTTCGGCCCGCTGGTCACACCCTACGGTCGACGACTTCACAGGCTGGCAGCGTTGCCGGCGGCGCGATGGTCCAACAACCGGCGGCTCAATAAGCGACGCCTGCCTGGACGGTGAAGCCTTGAAGAAAAAGCGAGCCGTCGCGGAATGGCTGGCCGGTTCCGGCGCTGGTCAGACCGACGTCTCCCCAGACCTGAGCGACATAACCAAGCTTGAACCAGACCATGTTGCCAGGATCGGAGTCTTCGTCACAGAACTGCTCGGCCAGGTCCCAGACGAAACCGCCTTCGAACTCGCCCACTGGAATGATGTCAGTCTTGTCTTCCGTGACTGTGTTCGACGCCGTGCCCGCAGCCGGAACTCCACCGGCTCCCGCAACAAGAACCGAGTAATTCGCCTGGCGTTCGTTCCGCCCGAGAAGCATCGAACCTCTGGAGTTACCGTAAAGCCACAACGAGTTCGTCACTGGCAGACTGAGATTTCCCGCCGCCGTCAGACCGACTCCCCGGAAGTCCTGAAACGATGACGATGTCACCGCTGACCCCGAACCTTGTCGCAAAGCCGCGGTGAACAACTGGTTGATTGACGAGTAACGCGCCCCGACTCGCAACTCGAAAATCGCGTCGTCGATCTGGTCGTCCTCGTAAATGTCGAGCGGAATGACTCGCGAAACTTCCGGCAGATTCACCGACAGAATGTTGATCGCACTTTGCGCGTCGATCGAATCGTTCGTCGCCATGCCCGCTGTGTTCTGTCGAACCGAACCGCTCAGGTTGACCGTGTTAACTCCCGCACTGATCCCATACTCGGAACTGCCCAACGCAAGTCCCACATCGATGCGCGGCGACAGTCCGTAATCGTGATCGACTGTGCTGTCGAGATTCAGCCCCGGAAACAACGCTGCGGTCGTACCCGGCAACAACTGCTGAAACGAATCGTTCGACCACGACGGCTGCAGAAAGTCGAAACCGACGGCAATGTTGAAGCCTTCCCGCGACGTCGACCGTCCGAGCGTCGCCGGCACCAACTGCGGTGCCACCGGCTGACTCAACTGTGCGAGGCTGGAGTACGAAGTCTGTTCGATTCGACCCTGACCGATTGGATTCTCAGCCAGCACAGACTCTTCGAAAGATGCATGCCCGATGTTGTCGTCGTCAATCGGTGTCGTGCTGAAGGGAGCCTCAGTGAAGGCCACTTGCTGAGGAAGCGTCGCCGAGTCCGCTGTCCAATGCGAAGCTCCTCGTGCCAGATCGTCCGGAATCTGCTCGAATAATGTCGATTCATGCGGCCTTACGGTGCGAGCAGGCTCGTCCGCGCGTGCCACGCCAAAAGACACAATCTGACAGGCAACCACGAAAGATGTCACATAACGACGCGTCGGCGAAAGCGTTTTAGACTCGCGCATGGCAAACCTCGAGTGGTGAGAAATTCGGCGCAGACACCCGCAACCGCTACAACCACTATCGTCGTTACAACCGGCAAACTTTAACACGAGGCCTCATGCCGTCGCGTAAAATCAGCTGGGAACGCGGTTACTTTGCATCAGCTGCCGGCGACACCGCTCAATAATGGCGGTCGGTCCGTGATCGGCGATCGGGGCCAGAAAGCTACTCGCCGTACCAGCGTTTGACTATGTCCTGATCGACCTCGCGTAAAGCCTTCAGAGAAATCGTTCTTTCCTTGCCGGAGGAATCGACCAGCGTCACCTTGCCGGCCGAGTACGACTTCAATGTCCCATCCAGCTTGCGTGTCGATCGGCCGAGCTTCCAGGCTCGTTGCTCAGGCTTTCCGAATTCGTCGCCGATCTTCCACTGGCGACGGATCATCTCGTACCCGACCGGATCGTAAGCCTTGAACTCGCGGCGGTTGTACGGCTGGTAGTTGCACCTGGCAAAGAACATGCACGATGTCTCTGCGAAATACTCCAGCTGGTTCTGCGTCGCGTACGCTGCGGCGAAGACGCCACCTTTGTCGTTCTTCGCGTTGCGATACAGATTCTGCGACATGGCGTTGTCGTAAGCCGCCAGAATGTGTGGTTCCTTCTCCGGCCATTGCTCAAGCTGATAAGCATGCGCGAGTTCGTGCAGAACTGCCTTTAACGCCCAGAGGTCGGTCAGCGCGACGTAATTCTTTGCATCGTAAACGACCACCACGCTGTTCCACCGCTCGTCCCGTTTCGCGTCGAACTTCGGCGACCCCGGCCTGAAGTACGCGAGGCCGCTGTTTTTCCCGCCGGCAGTCGCCTTCGGCCCGTACATCATCCAGAACTGCTGCTTCGCGATGAAAGGGTGCGAATGCGGCGGCAGAATTTCCAGCGTCAGATCAATGTTCTTCTTCAGCCGAATCAGTGACCGCCGAGCCAACTGTGGCTCTTCTTTCAGCAACTGAGCTTCGACAACGAACGTGCGATCGTCGATTGTGACGTCTTCATACTGCCGAGGCGGACTCCGAAAATTCGGCTTCTCCGCCTTGTTTTTCCCCGGCGCTTCCTGAGCAATCGCCAGTGAGCTGCGAATCAGCAGAAGCGCCAGCGTGAGCAAGATCAACGATCGACAACCAACTCGATGACACATCAGAGACTCCTCACATAAGTCGCGCGATCGCGATTCCCAATCAGGCTACAGCTTCCAGCCGTTGGGAAGAATTGCGTCCTTAGGAATGCAGATGATTCCGTCGCGGATGTAGACGCCGTTGATGTCGCAATTCGGTTCGAGGCCGTCGCGCATCACGATCTGGCAGTTCTGGCCGATGCGGGCGTTCTTGTCGACGATGGCTCCGTCGATGACCGTGCCGGCTCCGATACCGACCGGAGGCAGCTCGCCGGTTTCGTCGGTACGGTCGCAATCACTTTCGTAGAAGTCAGCACCCATCACGATCGTATTTTTGACCGACGCCCCCTGCCCCACGTGACAACGCAGACCGATGATGCTGTTTTCAATCGTGACTTTGTCTTCGACAAACGCTCCGTTGGTGATCAGAGCCTTCTTCACGTTCGCGTCCAGAATTCGAGCCGGTGCCAGCGAACGGGCTCGCGTAAAGATCGGGTTGGCCTCGTCGATCAGGTTGAACGGCGGGTTGGCCGACGCCAGCGCGAGGTTCGATTCATAGAACGACCGAATTGTCCCGATGTCTTCCCAGTAGCCGTCGAACAGGTGCACGTGGACGTTCCGAGCACGAATCGACATTGGGAAAATTTCTTTGCCGAAGTCGGTGTACTCGGACTTTTCGAGCATCTCGACCAGCACGTCCCGCTTGAAAAGATAAATCCCCATGCTGGCCAGCATGCTGCGACCGTTGCTGGGAATTCCCTGAGCGTCGATCCAGGCGGGATCCATCCGCACCATGTCCATCTCGGAAGTTTCCTGGGGCTTTTCCAGGAACCCGTGAACCCGTCCGGCTTCGTCGATTCGCATGACGCCGAAACCTTTGGCGTCTTCGTCGCTGACCGGCAGTGAGGCGATCGTGGCGTCGGCGTTCGATTCGAGATGCGTCTTCATCATCTCCTGAAAATCCATCCGGTAGAGCTGGTCGCCGGACAGGACGAGCACATGTTCGACTTCCGGCTGCTGGATGTAACGAAGTTGCTTTCGGACGGCGTCGGCTGTTCCCTGGTACCAGGTTTCGCCGTCGTTCGTCTGCTGAGCGGCGAGGATTTCGACAAAGCCGGCTCCGAACCGATCGAATCGATAAGTCTGCCGCATGTGCCGATGGAGGCTCACCGAGTTAAACTGCGTCAGGACATAAATCTTGTTCATCCCGGAATTCAGGCAGTTCGAAATCGGGATATCGATCAGCCGATAATTTCCTGCCAGCGGGACGGCCGGCTTCGAACGGTGTTCCGTCAGCGGAAACAAACGAGTTCCCCGGCCACCGCCGAGCACAAGACTGACAACGTTGTTAGACATGGATGAAGCCGTTCCTGATTGATTTGAATCTCGGCGGGCATTTCTGGAGAGCGCCGGCGATTGTACGACCACTACGGACGTCCGCAATCGACTGACAGCGGCTACCTGATCCAAAATAAACAAAAACGGAATCGCCCAAAAAATGCTTGCCGTGAACACGCTAAACCTCTCACATTCTCTCATTCTCCAACCTCAAGCCTGAAACGAAAGCTGGACTCCGATGCGCGAAATCCGAGTTGCCACCGCTCAGTTCGAAAATCGGGACAACGATCCGGAATTCAATCTCCGGCGTATTCACGAGCTCACCCGCTTGGCCGTTGAACAGGGCGCCGAGATCGTCAGCTTTCACGAAGGCTGCATTCCTGGTTACACGTGGGTGCAGCCGCTTTCTCACCAGCAGTTGGCTGATGTCGCCGAGCCGGTTCCGGACGGGCCATCTGTTAGACGCCTGACCGAGATCGCGCAAGAGTTTTCAACAATCGTCATGGCAGGGCTGTTCGAGATCGAACCGGACGGACGAGTCTACAACTGCTACGTGACCGTCGGGCCGGACGGATTCATCACAAAGTTTCGCAAGCTGCACCCGTTTGTGAATCCTCACCTGACGCCGGGCGAAGGCTACACCGTCATCGACCTGCTCGGCTGCAAGGTCGGATTCCTGATCTGCTACGACAACAACCTTTGCGAAAACGTCCGCCTGACGACGATGCTCGGAGCGGAAATCATTTTCATGCCGCACGTCACCTGCGGGCTGCCGTCTCCGATGCCCGGCCGAGGCAAGATCGACCGGCAACTCTGGGAGAACCGCCATCGCGATCCTGTGCGGCTTCGGCAGGAATTCAACGGGCCGAAAGGTCGCGAGTGGCTCATGAAATGGCTGCCCGCCCGCGCGTGGGAGAACGGGATTTATGCCGTCTTCAGCAACCCGGTCGGCTGGGATTACGACACGGTCAAACCGGGCCTGTCGATGATCCTCGACCCGTTCGGCGAAGTGCTTGCCGAAACGAACTCGCTCGAGGATTCGGTCGTCGTCGGCCTGTTGACTCCGGACAAGTTGGAACAGTCGTCAGGGCATCGTTACATCCAAGCCCGCCGGCCGGAGCTGTACGACAAACTCGTCGAGCCTCAGGAATCGGTCACTCTGCCGGGCTGGACGATGGAGCACGAACAATGATTAATGGCATCCAGAAGCGGGTTTGAAGGAACACTAATCTCCACTAATCGGCACTAATAGTCCTCTCAGAATTAGCGTTGATTAGTGTTCCGGGAAATCCAATAACTGGGGGACCTTCGGTCTGTTTCAGTGTTTGAATCCCAGAAAATCCAGAACCCCTTTAGCCGGCTGCTTCGCGACGTTCGCCGAATCGTTTGAAGCGTCGACGGTGCGTTGGCCGCGGCCGTGTCGTCCTTCTGCCGAACTTCCGTCTGGCCAACCGAAGGTATTCAGCGACGCCACGTAACTGGAGAATCGATCCGTTGCCGTCAGCATCGTTTCGTCGAGTCGATTACTGAGCGGTTCGGGATTCGGTGTCGTGCGGAGGTCGGCGAGATAGTCGACCAGGACCTGTCGGACTGCAGGGTCGCCGTGCAGCATGAAGTGGATCCACGCCCAGGATTCCTCGTAGTCCGACTGCCCCATGTCGGCCACTTCTTTGAGACCTTCCAACCGAGTCATGCTCGGCTTCCAGCCGTTTGTCATGGCCAAAGACAGCCGCTCGACCGCCTTTCGCTTGACCGCGCCGGGTTCGTCACCGGCCTCTTCGAAGTACTCGGCAATGCCCTCGTCCAGCCACAGCGGAACGGTCCGCAAGGTTGAGTGCAACAGTCCGTGAGTGAACTCGTGCCGCAGGTCTTCCTGAATCTTGTCGCCCCACGACGTGTAAACCGCCAGCTCGTACGAGTTGCCGAAGAAGTACGCTCGCCGGTACGGAAGCATCGGCCAGGTCGACTTCAGATAGTCGTAATAAAGCTGTTCGTTTTCGAAGAGGTAAACGACGACCGGCTGTTCCGACGGCGTCAGCTCAAGGACGTTGAGCACGTCGCCTCGCAGCTTTTTTAAATCGGCGATGACGGCATGGTTATAGTCGATCCGAAAATCGCTGAGCAGAACGAGCTGGTCAGCCTGCACCGAATGCCGCCCCGGCAGACTGACAACGGGCAGGTCCGCCGCCTTCTTCGTCGACTGGCAGCCGGCGATCACCGCCGCGCCGGCCAGACCGCATGCGCGCAGAAAGTTCCGGCGAGTCGTCGTCAGATCAGACTGACGTTTTGTGCTCAGGAACTCTTCCCTCATCGGACCCTGTGTTTCGGTGTCGGCTGTCGACTGAAAAGGTTCGGCAGTTGTGAATCTCGGGGCGACGTTTCCGGTCGTAAAACGGGACGGTCACGTTCTCTACTTTCGAACAGCTTCGAGAACTCGTTTCGCGGTGTCCCAACTCCGCATGGCGTCGTTGAGGATGTCTTCCGGGTCGGGTGTTGGCAACAGTTCCGTCTTGCCGGCTTCAACCAGAGCCTTCTGGAAATCCGGATGCCGGCCCCATTCTTCGCGGTCCCATTTGCGGATGTCGACGTAGAAGTCGGCGAACTGAGTTTCCTGCTTCTTGACGAAGTGCCAATCCGAGTCGGTCTTCACAACGTGGACCTGAAAGGCCATGAACATCGCGGCCAGACCGAGGCCGAATCCAAAGAACATCGCAAACAGTCGTCGCATGACTCGCGCTTCCCTGCGGAGGTGAATGAAAAATCTACAATCCAACAGCCGCCGATTCTCGCGGAAAACGGCAAATGGCAGCAATAGCGGTTGAATCGTCCGGTCTCGTCACAACTCCTGGTCCGCGCCCGTGCAAACCGTTTCAACCCAGTAAACCGGCAGTGGCGTAACCAGTAAAACTGACTCAGGTTACGTTTCCCTGCGAGACCGGCATTCCTGTCATTGCCGTGATGTTTCGTCCAAATTGAATCTGCTTGACCGTGCTTTCAAAGCACTCCTAAGATGACCCGTTAGACTGAAGTCGATGATCTTCTGCCGACGATGCCGAACTGGTACTCCGGCGCGAGTGTTCAGTCAGGACTCGAAATCCGAGCCCGCCGCTGAGCTCTCCTGATAGTACCAACGAGCTGATCTCACTTTTTCACTGATTCCCCGCGAGGCTGGGCGAATGCATATTCTCGGTAAAATTCTGCTGGGCCTGACACTGATTCTTGCTGGAGTCGCCATCTGGTCGACCAGCCAGACGCTTCAGGTCCGCAACGAATGGATGAAGTCCATCGAGGGGAAACGGGACGCGTACGAAAAGAGCATCCCCGATGTCGGTAAGACCGAGCGGGAACTCTTCGCAACGCGATCGCAGTTCGACCTGCTGATGCAGATGTGGGCTCCGATG
>JBLFXD010000338.1:0-7356 GCA_047611045.1 Planctomycetaceae bacterium
TCGATGATCGTTCGACCGTCGCATCGAACGACGACTGAGCCGTAGCGAATGGTGACGATGATTTGTGACGGTCGGTCTTTCTCCAGCAGTTCCGCCATGATCGCCGTTGCGTTTTCGCTGACGTTTCTTCCGTCGACATTCTCCAACGCGCTGGCTGGTTTGTCCTGCCGAACGTTGTGATTCACCAGCGTCACAAATCGGTGACCGCTCATCAGCTGCCCGAGGAGCAAACCGTTGGGCTCGTCGAGCGGCGTCGCAACGACGGTGAGCTCGTACTCGGCCGGTGGCTCAAACGGGATTTCGATGCGTGCTCCGAATTGTTTCGGAGATTCCAGGAAGCCGTCCGCTTTGATCCACTTTCCAGAGACGAGATCTTTATCGACGTCGATCATCGGCAGCAGATCGATTGACTCTTTCGGGTTGGCGGAACTTCGATCTCCGTGTTTCTCGGGGGAAAGATCGGCGGTTTCGATTCGAGGAAGCAGCAACGTGTCGGCTGTTTCTCGGACCTGGAAGTAGCCCCAGAGTTCGACTGTCTCGCCGTTTTTCAATGTGGCATCAACCCGATAACTGACCGGCGTCGGCCGGTCGAACGCTCCTAATGCAACTTTCTTTGGTGCCGTTTCGATGGCTGGGTCAACGGTTAGCGACGCGGCTTCGACCCACGGTCCTGATAATTCTGTCTGAAGTCGAACACGGACTGTCGAGACGTCGGCATTCTGGGGCCAGGTAAGTTTCAAAGTAACCGGTTCGTCCGGCTTCGGCGTGAGTGGCGCGGGGATGGCAGTAAACGATGAGAACAGATCAGTCGATCGATCGAACTTCTGGTCCGGCTGATTCCACCCAAGACGCTTCTTTTGAGATTCGTCGACGGACGATTCACTGAGCCAACCGCGGTACTGAGCGAGGCTCATGACGGTTTCGTTCTGCGGTTCCGGATGGGGCAGGCCGATCGGATGACCGACGCCTTCGTGATAGATCACGCAGTCCGTGCCGCAGTACGGGACCCGCCACCCGTCGGCACTAACTAGGCCCCAGCCAACTCCGCGATCTTTCAGGTAGGTCGCTCTGGAGCCGCCTGACCTGGCTCCCGGAAAATGCCGGCCCTTGATGATCTGTCCTTCGAATTTCAGCTGGCCATCTTGGGGACTGACTCGGAAGAAGTCGTCGAGCGGCCGCCAGTTGATCTCGCTAAGAACCAGCAGGATTGGAAACTCGCCGTCCTTGTCGCGCCCGAACTGCAACTCCTGATCAACTTCCTTCAGCGTCTGGAAGAAGATGAAGTTGGCGTCTCCGGCTCGCAATTGCTCCGTGTTTCGTGCGGAGGTGAACGGCTCGTTGAGGACGTTCGCTTTGAGCGTGGACTGGCCGTGAAACTCGCGAGCGTGAAACTGCTCGATGCGTTTCGCGAAGTAGCTGACGCGGTCGTGCCAGTCGGGAAGTGGCTGCCGATCTCGTGGGACGAAGTACGCGACCGTGACGGCGATGTTGGAGATGCTGTGCCGGCCGTCCCACGTTTTCAGGTCGGCTGACAGGGCTGACGGGCTGTGTCCGAAGATCGATCCTGCCAGAAGGATGAGTCGCAACATCCAGTGGGCGTGACTTTGGAACTTGCGAGTCATCGTACGATGCCTATCGAGGGATCAGTGGTTCGGTGTCGACGTCAAGGATCTTACCGATCCAAACGAAAAAAGGCCGCCCCCTGCGAAAGGGGACGGCCTCAATTCATTACCGGTCAAGTCAAGCAACCGGACTTCGTGGCTCAGTTGGCTTCTTTGTCGTCGCCTGGCCATTTTTTGTCATCGAGCAGGTCCTGGAAGGTCTTGTCTGCGGTGGCGCTTTTGCCCTTCGCAGCTTCCTTCAGTGCCTTTTCCATTTTGTCTTTGTCGGCAGCCCACTTCAGCTTCTTGGTGATGCCGGCCTTCGAAAGAGCGACGCCGTAGTTGTTTCGCTTCTTCTTCGACTTGGACGGATGGCAGACCGCGCAAGTGGTCTTCTTTGCTGTTTTGACATCCGGGTAGGTGGCGTCAAAAGCCTTCTTGACTTCTGGAGTCGCCTGGACGCCAGAAGTGAGCATTGATGCCAGCATGAGGCCGGCGATCGTCACAGCAATCAGTTTACGCATTGAGAAATTCCTCCAGTGTTCGAACTTGAAATCTTTCGAAGGTGAGCCGCCTGCATTTCAGAACCCCGGTCAGGCAGCTTTACTCTTACGTTTGAGTATTCACGGATGTTGGCCTTCGAATGGGGGAACGCAATTAGAATCAGGGGATTCTTATGTGTCAACTGAGTGAATGGGGACCTTACGGAATCCATGAGTGCTGATGGTTGGGCAAGATGTCTGATTGTTGGGGGAACCGCGATGCTTCCCTGAGCGTGCATCTGGGCACGTGGCACGTGACGTGTCCAGATTCGGCGGTGGCGTGATCGCGACAAGGTGGTCGCACTTCGGGAGATTTTTCAAAACTCAAGTAATAGCAGCGACTTCAGAGTTGCGGTTGTCGTGCAGGCGCGAACAAAATGTCGCCACGAGTCGTCAACAGGACGTCCGAAACTGTCGAAAAAAGTCCAGCTTTCCCACCGGGGTCCTGCGCCCGACCCCAAATCCTACCTCCACACAAAGTTGTTTCGTGCGTAGTCGGTTCTGTGACGAACGCGTGATTCACCTGAATACAGGCCCAAATATGTTACTTTTGATTGTTCGGATCCTGTACGCGGTTATCTGCGGCGGAGCGATTGCGGCCTTTCTTGGTACTGAGCAAACTTCGCAACCATTGTTCGTTCAGCAGCACAGCGTTCTGACATTCTTCGTCCTGCTGCTGGTCAGCCAGTCGGTCACCGTTATCGACATTCTGATCAAGCGAAAAAGGATCGAGCTGATCTCTGCGATCTACTTCGGTCTCCTGATCGGTGTTCTGCTCAGCTTTCTGCTGATGCTGGCAGTTGGTCCGGTCGTGGCATCGCTCAGGTTGCAGGCATGGCAGCCGATCGTTGGAGCATTGTCGACGTTAGTGCTTTCTTACATGAGCACGTCGTTCCTGCTGCAGACGAAGGACGACTTTCGGTTTGTCATTCCGTACGTCGAATTTGCTCGCGAGCTAAAGGGCGGTCGACCTCTGATTCTCGACAGTAGCGCTCTGATTGATGGTCGGATTTGTGACGTCGTCGAGACTCGGATCATCGATACGCAAATGGTTGTGCCGAGTTTCGTGCTTAAGGAAGTTCAGGACATCGCTGACAGCAGCGATAAGACCCGTCGCACCCGAGGTCGACGAGGGCTGGACGTGCTTAGCAAGCTACAGTCAATTCCTCACGCGGATATTGAAGTCCGAGACTCGGACGACCGGGACAATGTCAAAGGCAAGGGTGTCGATCAGAAGCTGGTTTCGCTGGCAAAACTGGTCGGCGCAGGCATCGTCACCAACGATTTCAACCTGAATAAAGTGGCGAGTGTTCAAGGGGTTGACGTCATCAACCTGAACGATGTCGCATCCGCGCTACGTCCGAGATACCTCCCAGGAGATACCCTCGCGCTGAAGATTCAGCGTGAAGGGGAATCGCAGGGTCAGGGCGTCGGCTACCTCGATGACGGTACGATGGTCGTTTGCGAGCAGGCTCAGACATTGATCGGGACCGATATTGAAGCGACGGTCACAAGCGTCCTGCAAAGCAGCGCCGGACGCATGATCTTTGCTCGCCCGGCCGGGGTTGAGCCAGCGGGCGGAACCGGAGACTACCGGGCGCGGCACAAATAGCCTCTGAAATAGCTGGGCGCTGAGCAAATGCTGGCTCGTTTTCTGCGAACTGGCCTGGAATCGGGATCCCGCGTCAACTCATCGCGCTGATGGATCACCGTGCCACGACGTTCTGAAGTGTTCTGAGTGCCGTCAGTCTGAATGCGCAGATGTCATTTTGATCGACTTGAGTCGAATTGGCCGGCATTCAGATTTGTGCGCGAAATTTATTAACCGTTGATTTGAAAAGACTTACGAGTTTTTGTTGGATTCGCGATGCCATTTGGCATCATGGATGCGTTAAGGGTTCCAAAGTGTTTGGCAGGGACGAATGGACGCGGCCGGCCAGTTAACAAAGCAGAGACTTCCATCCCCTCAAAAAGTTTCCTCTCAGGGTTACAACGCGAGGATGGAGCGGCCATCGGCACTTCGCTCGCTGGTCGATTGGAAACCCGATTCAGGAGAAGAGCTATGAAACGTCGAATTGCACTGGGAGCTGTTGTTGCCGCCGTCGCCCTGATGGGATCAATGGATTCAGCGAAGGCTGACCACTGCCAAACCTACCGTCCGAGTTACAGCTACGGCCACAGCAGCAGCTACTACCAGCCGAGTTACAGCTACGGTCACAGCAGCAGCTACTACAGACCGAGTCAAAGCTATGGTCAAAGGAGCTACCGTCCGAGTTACGGTTACTCGCAACCATCGTTCGGCTACTCGCGTCCCGGATTCAGTATCTCAATCGGTTCCGGCCGTTCGGGTTTCAGCTTCGGACGCTCCTACGGTCATTCGAGCCGCCGGAGCCATTCCGGGCATCGGCACTAAGGGTGATCACTTTTTGAAGTGTCGGCGACGAACGCCACAACCTGACACTAAGCCGGACATTCCAATCGGGGTGTCCGGCTTATTTTGTATCAAGAGGTTCCGCTTTCGAAGCATCAGTTGCCGTTTGCTCATCCTTTGACTGAGTTTCGTTTGCGATTGTCAGCGCCTCGAAGTTCCCGTTGAGCTCAACGTCAAAACGGATCAATCCTCGATCGCTGATCAGCAACTCCTGGAATTCGCCTCGCGTTCCGATTTTCCTTCCGTTGACTTTGAGAATGCGATGCTGCGGTTTTAGCTTTGCGGCAGCACCGGGCGAGTCGGCAGTGACGTGCGTTACGATCGCCGAGCCGGGTTCGGCATCGTGCATCGTCCATCGGAATCCGTACAGGACCGGGTTGCCACGCAGGGTGACGGGTATTTCGAGTTCGGAGTCATCTCTGCGGATCTTGAAACTTGCCTCGGTGGGAGCTTCCATGACCAGCGATCGAAAGTCGGACGACTCGGTAGTTGGCTTATTGCCGACGGCCAGAACTTCGTCCCCGGTCCGTAGCCCCGCGATGTTGGCGGGACTGCCGGCGGCGATGGACTTCAGACGGATCGTCCCTTCCCTGGCAAGCGTCGCGTCGTACGTAACTCCGAGCCTCGATGGTTCGTCCTGCGGTGGCCTGCTGAATATCTGTGTGAAGGATTGTGCTCTTTCCGCTGACCAGTTTCGAATGCTGGGAAGCGTCTTGGCATTCGCGGCGGCGACGGTGCCTCGCAACATGAACTGCGAAACCTGTCGGATTCCCTCCATGTTGAGCAGGTGTGTGTCGTCGCTTGGCCGGTGGTAGTCAGCGTGCTTCCCCGTGTGAAGCATGAGACTCGGGACGCGACGTTCGAAGAATGGCCAATGGTCACTTTCCGGCTTGTAGGAATACATGAAACTCAACTTGAGTCCGCCGGAGTTCTGCTGAGCGAGAAACTGCCGACACCCGGTCGCTGTTTGCCAGCCGGAGATCTCAAGGCCGTCGGGGCGCAGTCGGCCGATCATGTCTGCGTTCAGGTGGAACCGAATCTTCGACAGCGTTATCGCCGGGTAATCGACGAAATGCTTGGAGCCGAGCAATCCTTTTTCTTCGCCGTCCCAAAAGGCGATCAGGATCGAACGTTTTGGCTTTGTGCCAAGCTGAGCAAGCGATTGAGCGATTTCGAGAACGCCCGCCGTTCCGCTGGCGTTGTCGTCGGCTCCGTTGTGGACAACGCCGAACGGGCCTCGGCTGTTGGTCCGATTTCCGAAGCCAACATGGTCGTAATGGCCGCCGACGAGGATGAATTCGTTCTTAAGCGATTCGTCGCTGCCAGGGATGACGGCGAGAATGTTTCGAAAGTTCGGATGGAAGTAGTGGAAATAGTCTTCTCCGGTTGCAACGGGTGAGACGTTCGATTTTCTCAGCTGGTCGACGATGTACGCTCCGGCGGCGTAGTTGCCCTGCATGCCCGCTTCGCGTCCTTGCAACGTGTCACTGGCCAGGAAGTCGATGTGCCGTTTCAGTTCAGGTTCGGTGATCGACTCGACGGCTTGAGACAGCGCGTCTGCTGGCGAATCTGCCGCGGTCGGCTGAGCTTCGACCGATGCCGTCGTGCTGTCGGACTGGCTGAACGCTTCGTTCAGTGGCAAGCAGGCGAGGCTGAGAAATGCGGCCGAGCAGGTCAGACGGCCAATCCATCGCGAAATCCGTTTCACGTTACGCTCAACTTTCCTGGTTCTGTGGTGCATCAAGATGCACCCTTCGATAACTCGCTGGTCAGTCTGGTTGCCCGTGGGCGACGATCGGGCAGTTTCGCTGCGCGGGGCAGATTTGTGGAGGGCAGTTCGCCGCTTTGAATGCAGTTCCGGTTTGGCGCGAAATTCTGCTGGCAGCCGAACATCGATCGAGAGTTCAACCGCGGATCCCGTTATGCTGAGCCGTTCGTGCTACGCTGACAGTACCAGAATCCCGCCCGCAGCCTCGAGATTTCCGGAGAGCCCGAGTGCCGGCCAACGCTTTTGACCCGACCTCGATGAGCCTTTTGCAGCGTGCCCGATCGAATGATCAGGAAGCGTGGCACCAGATCGTGCATCTTTACGGTCCACTCGTGCATAAGTGGTGTCGCCGATCGAACCTCAAAGATGACGATCTCGCCGATGTCTTTCAGGAGACGTTTCGATCAGTCTCGACTCATCTCAAGACATTTTCACCAGCTAAAGATGTGGGCTCGTTTCGTTCGTGGTTGAGAACGATTTGCCGGACGAAAGTCGCCGATCATTTTCGTAAGTTAAATCAGCAGCCAGCGGGGCAGGGCGGCACGGACGCTAACCGCAGAATGAACGTCGTACCGGATCCGCTGGGCGATGACGACGAGGAAGAAGCGGGAGAAGATCACGCACTGCTGGTTCAGCGGGCGATGGATTTGATCAAACCTGAATTCAGCGAACAGAACTGGAAGGCGTTTTTACGAGTCGCAATCGAAGGATGCAGCGCCGTCGAAGTTGCCGAGTCGATCGGCGTCAACGCTCAGGTGGTTCGGCAGGCGAATTACCGGATTCGTCGGCGTTTGCGACTCGTTCTGCAGGATCTGATCGAATAAATCTGGGATTGTGGTCGATAGTTTGTACAGGTTTTGCGACGAACACTCGTCGTGGTATTGTGGTAACTCGTTGAGCGATAAGGTTTAACCGTCAGTTTAGTTCTGAACGAAGCGGAGCAGCCCATGGCTGATACTCAAGATGGTTTCGGAGGCGACGCGTTCGACTCGACCATCTACGAGTACGCGCCGG
>JBLFXD010000339.1:0-7330 GCA_047611045.1 Planctomycetaceae bacterium
CGACCGGCGATGCCGGGCGTTCGACTGTAGCCGCTCCGGTTTTCGGATAACGGAGCGACGCAGGGCCGTCGTGAGTCAGTGTGAAATCGAGCATTGGTGCGACGTCGGCGGCGTCTCCCGGTGCCATCACGACGATGTTCGGGAAGGACCGCATGTAAGTGTTGTCAAAGACGCCGTGATGAGTTGGTCCGTCTGGTCCGCAGAGTCCGGCTCGGTCGAGTGTGAATGTGACGGGCAGGTTCTGCAGAGCGACTTCCTGGAAAATCTGGTCGTAACTTCTTTGCAGAAACGTGCTGTAAATATCGACGATCGGTCGCATGCCGGTTTTGGCCATGCCGGCTGCAAACGCGACGGTGTGACCCTCGGTGATGCCCGTATCGAAAAAGCGGTCCGGGAAGTCAGCTCGAATCTTTCCGAGATCGTTACCGGCGCACATCGCGGCGGTGTGAACGCAGACTCGATGGTCACGTTTCATCATGCCGTAAATTGCGTCGCTGACGAGGTTCGTGTACGCCGACGACTTACTCTTCTTGACCGGTACGATTTCGTTGTCTTCCGTTCGGCTGAACGGAGCCGGCGTGTGATACCGGACGGGGTCTTCGCAGGCTGGTTCGAAACCGTGTCCCTTTTCGGTCAGGACATGCAGCATGACCGGGCCTTTGATGTCGCGAACCATTTCCAGGTGACGCTGCAAAGCGGGGAGATCATGGCCGTCGACGGGGCCGACATAGCGGAAGCCCATTTCTTCCCAGAGCATGCCGCCGTGCAGCATGTTCTTCATGGCTTCTTTGAAATTGCCCAGAGCGTGCTCGACCGGTTCGCCGACGACGGGGACTTTGTTGAGCAACCAGGCGACGTCGCGTTTCAGGCCGTTATAGAACGGGGCGAGTCGGGCTTTGTCGAGGTACTCGGCCAGGCCGCCAACTCGCGGGCAGATGCCCATGCGGTTGTCGTTCAGAATAACCAGCATGTCCTTCTTCAGGCCGACGGCGTTAGTCATGGCTTCCCAGACGATGCCGGACGGAAGCGCGCCGTCGCCGATCACCGCCACGGATCGTCGCTCGTTCTGCCCGATGAGGTCGTCGCCAGCTTTGAGGCCCAGCGCCGTCGACACGCTGCAACCGGCGTGGCCGGTCATGAAGAGGTCGTACTCTGATTCTTCCGGATTCGGGTAGCCCATCAGGCCGCCGCGAGTTCGGATTCCGTCAAACTGTTTGTACCGACCTGTGACGAGTTTATGTGGGTAGATCTGATGACCGGTGTCCCAGATCAGTCGGTCTTTCTTAAAGTCATACGCAAGGTGCAGCGCGATGCACAGTTCGACAACGCCGAGGTTGCTGGCAAAGTGCGCGGCGCGATCTTCGACGACAGAGCACAGAACTTCGCGGATTTCAGCCGCGAGCTGAACGAGCTGCTGAGGCTCGTAGTTCTGAATGTCTTTTGCCGATTCAATCTGAGGGAGCAGTTCAAGCTTCATCAGTGATCTCTTTCCAGTATGAAACGCGCCAAGGCTTCCAACCGTAGACCTCGATCCCCCAAAGGTTGAATCGAGCGGCAGGCTTCGTCGATCAATGACTGAGCCCGCCGGCGGCTTTCGTCGAGTCCCAACAGACCCGGATACGTGAGTTTACCGAGTTCGGCGTCTTTGCGAACACCTTTGCCCATTTTGGCTTCATCGCCGGTGATGTCCAGAAGGTCATCCGCAATCTGGAAGGCCAAGCCAACACATTTTCCAAAATGATCGAGCATTTCGACCGTGTTTTCGTCCGCTTTGGCAATCCGCCCGCCCATTGTCAGAGCTGACCGTAACAACCTGCCTGTTTTCCGCAGATGGATCGCTTCGAGCTGCGAAACCTTACCGGTTTGTTCGTCAGTGCCCGTTTGACCGATTTCAGCGTTCTCAATTGCCGCGGCGTCGGACGAGTCTGCTATTTCGGGTCGTTCGCCCTGCAGATCAGCCATTTGGCCGCCAACCATTCCGTTGACACCTGCGGCCGAAGCAAGGTCCAGGACACAGGCCAGAGCAACGTCGGCTGGTTTGATATCGCGGGCGAGAATCTCAAACGCCAGCGTCAGCAATCCGTCGCCAGCGAGAATCGCGGTCGCTTCGTCGAACTGCTTGTGGTTGGTCGGCTGCCCTCGACGAAGATCGTCGTTGTCCATCGCGGGCAGGTCGTCATGGATTAACGAGTACGTATGGATGAACTCGATGGCGACCGCTGCGGGTATCGCGTCTGACGGGTTGCCGCCGCACGCTTCGCAGGCCAGTAGCACTATGACTGGCCGCAGCCGCTTGCCGCCGGCCTCGACCGAGTACCGCATCGATTCGCGCAATCGAGCAGGGCAATCGTCACTCGGCGCAAGATAGCGCGCGAATGCTTCTTCGACGATCTTCCTGAACTCATCAAACACCGGACGTCCCTTCCGAGTCGCAATCGACGATCCGATTCGGAAGCGTCAGCCCGAAGCTTCTCAGCGGGAATCAAACCTGTCAAACACGAAGCCTCGGTTTTGCGATTGTTCCTCGAAATTTGCGCAAGGACGATCGCCAGCCGGTCTGCACTGCGGTGTTGAGTCACGGACCCTGTGTAGGGCATGTCAAGCACCGCGCCGGCGTGCCAGATTGCAGGTCGGATATTCATCGTGCCGGGCCGCCGGCGCTGCGTTTGACATCCCCTACGGATGCTAACCAGGTGTCGAGATGCTGGGTGATACTTTGCGAGACCGCGTTCTTCGGACGAATCTCGACGGTCAATTTCGCCAGCAGATCGTGAAGTCACACGAACGCGGACCCCACGATGTTCGAAAGGTTCACGAGTCGCCAGGGGGCCCGCGATCGAATCACGGATGTAAACAGCAGGCAGAAGCCATTCCGGTCGGGATCCATCCAGCACATGGTTCCGGTTGCTCCTGTATGGCCGAAGACGTTTGGACCGAGCGTGTCGCCCCAGCTTCGAGAAGTGCCGCGCGAGTTCAGACTCCAGCCCAGTCCCCACGGCCTCGATCGGCGCACGGCGTCGGGAATGTCTGGTTGATCGACGAGGCGGTTGGTCGTCATTGCCTGCACCGTGCTCGGAGACAGCAGCCGAACATCGCCGTACGTTCCGCCGTTGAGAAGCAACTGACAGATGACCGCAAATTCATCACGGCCTGCTCGGCCAGCAGCCGTTCTTCCGGCGCCAAACCATCCCAATCCATCTCAGCGCCTCCTGTCAAACCGACGAGAAAGCACCAATTTAACCTTACCTACCCATTCGCGCAATCACTCTTGAGGGCACCCCTTCCAGCTCCTGCACAGAAACCATGAAAATGGTCTATTCGGCGGCCACGCAGAATAGGTGCTGTGTTCCTCGGATGAGAATCCGGTTTGATGCCGGAATCGGTGAGCCGATCACAGACTCGGCCATATCGTTTTCCGAGAGGAGTTCAAACTTATCGTTGGCAATGCTGGCGACAAAAACGACGCCGTCCTCGCGTGGTGCGAACAGTTTGCCGCCAGCAACCAGAGGCGAGGCGTAGTAGTTTGCCCGGTGTTTCGGAAACGCGTTTTCCCACACCGTGTTGCCCGTCGCGGGATCGATGCAGGCGACTTCGCCGCGGTCCCGGACCAGAATGACTCGCCCTTTGTAAGCCACCGGGGTTGGGACAAAAGTGCCGACGTCGTCGCGTTGCCAGACATGATTGGTTGCCGTGACGTCACCGGTTCCCGCCAACCGCACACCATGCAGTCGAGGGATGCCGCGATCGTTGCGACCATAGGCAATGACCGCCATGTCTCCCACAATGACAGGCGTCGCGATTGCGGGCCAAAGTTTTTTGCCATCAGGATTGAAGTTGCCGCAGGACCACGACACCTGCCCGTCGGCCGCATTGTGAATGGTCAGGTGCTGAGCACCCCAGACTAGAATGGATTCTTTTTCCTGATGTTGAATGACCAGCGGCGTGGTGTAGCCGTGATCGCATTCGACGGGCGTCGTGTAATTACGGGCGACCTTCCAAACCATTTCGCCACTGACTTTGTCGAAAGCAGCGAGCCACGACTCGCCTTTGTGCATGCGGGTCATGATGACGTGCTTCTCTGTCAGCACCGGCGAAGTTCCGTGATCCCAGAACAGGGTGTCCTTGCCAAACCGCTCGACCAGATCCGTCCTCCAACGCACCGTGCCATCAAGTTCGACAGCCGCGAACGTGCCGCTCTTGAAGTAAACGAAGACTGCGTTCCCATCAGTGACCGGCGACGCATTACTGCCTGAACCGTTGCGATGTTTTCCCGCGTTCTCCTTGCCGAACACAGTTCGCCACCGCTCCTTGCCCTCGAAGTTGTAGCTCAACAGCGCGTCATTGCCGTCGGCTGCGCACGTCAGATAGATCATCCCATTGAGCAGAATGGGTGTTGAGCAGCCCTTGCCGGGCAGCTCGGTCCGCCACAGATAGTTTTCAGCATCGAACTTGTCGGGATAGCTGCCCAATTCGACGCTGCCATTGGTGAGCGGCCCACGCCACGAACGCCAGTCCGGAACCTCAGCCGCCAGCCCTACACTTCCCGCAAGTAGAGAAACGAAAGAAACAGCAGTCAGAAATTTGCCTGTCATGGTGATTCGATTCCGTTGAGTTATTTGCCGGAAGAATGGTGCGTTTCTAAGCGATGATCTCGTGATTGACCTCGCCGTGGACGTCGGTCAGGCGGAAGTCGCGGCCGCTGTAACGGTAGGTCAGCTTTGTGTGGTCCATGCCGAGCAGATGCAGGATCGTCGCGTGCAGGTCGTGGACGTGCATTCGTTTGTCGACGGCGTGGACGCCGAGTTCATCCGTCGCGCCGTGGATGTGGCCACCTTTGGTGCCTCCGCCGGCCAACCAGGTCGTGAACCCTGTGTTGTGATGGTTGCGGCCTTTCGAGCCCTGGGCCGTCGGGGTTCGTCCGAACTCGCCGCCCCAGATGATGAGCGTGTCTTTGAGCAGGTCTCGCGCTTTCAGGTCCGCGATGAGGGCCGCGATCGGCTGGTCACTTTTGTCAGCGTCCCGCTTGTGGTCCATGATGTTGCCGTGCGCGTCCCAGGGCTGGCCGCTGCCGTAGTAAAGCTGAACCATCCGCACGCCTCGCTCGACCAGTCGCCGCGCGATGAGGCAGCCGTTGGCGAACTCACCGTCGCCATACGCTCCCTGTGTTTCCTTCGTCTCTCTACTGATGTCGAAGGCCTCCGTCGCGGCGGTCTGCATGCGGTAAGCAATCTCAAGCGATTGAATCCGGGCTTCCAGATTCTGATCCTGCTCGCGTTCCTCAAGATGCTTCTTATTCATCGTCTGCAACAGGTCGAGAAGTTGTCGCTGAGAGCCGGTTGACAGATTCTTGTTTCGGATGTGACCGATCACGTTTTGCGGATCGATCTTCGAGTTGTTGATGTGAGTACCCTGAAAGATGCCCGGCAGAAAGCTGTTGCCCCACAACGCCGGCCCGACGACCGGCTTGCCTGGACAGAGCACGACGAAGCCAGGCAGGTTCTGGTTTTCTGTGCCGAGGCCGTACGTCAGCCACGAACCCAGACACGGGCGGATCGGCTGCTGGTTGCCGCTGTTCATCATGAGCAGCCCGGGCTCGTGATTCGGCGTCGACGTGTGCATCGACCGCAGAATGCACAGCTCGTCCGCGACCTTGCCCAGGTGCGGGAACAGCTCGCTCATGTCGATACCGGCCTCGCCGTGCTTCGCGAATCTGAACGGCGACGGCATGTACTTGCCGCCTGGTCCCGGCTTCCCTTCCTGAGTTTTCAGCTCCGGTTTTGGATCGAAGGTGTCCACATGAGACGGTCCTCCGTTCATAAAGAGGAAGATAACGTGCTTCGCTTTCGGCTCGAAGTGAGGCTTCTTCGGTCTCATCGGATCTGAAACCAGATCCGCCGCCGCTTCCTGAGCCAGCACGCTCGACAATCCGAGCATCCCGAACCCGGCCCCAGATCGAGCAAGCATCTCACGTCGAGTGAATCCAAAGTTATTCATCAGTGATCCTCTGTTATTCGGGTGCGCCGTCGGAAGTGCAAAGACGCAGAGCAACCGCGCAGTCGGCCTCAGTCGACAAACATAAACTCATTGGAGCTCAGCAGAGCCAGTGATAGCTGTTCCCACCGGCTGATCTTGTCACCGTCGTCTTTTCCGCTCTGCAGAAAAGTTGTCGCTGCGTTTACTTCATCGTCGCCCGCTTCGCGGCTGAACAGCAACTCATAAGCGTATCGGACTTTCGCTTCGTCATCGGCCAGTCCGACCGCGTTCACCTGTCCGGTCAGCGCTCGGGCTCGCTGCGTCATGAAGTCGCTGTTCAGAACGAAAAGTTGCTGAAGCGGGACCGTCGTGACCGATCGATCCGCCGCGGTGATGCTGGGGTCCGGGAAGTCAAACAGCCGCAGCAGTTCGTTGAGCCGATGACGACTGACGAAGCCGTAAACTGTGCGGCGTTTGAATCCAGCGTTGTCGAGGTTTGAGGGCGGACCGCCGAGTGTCCGGTCCAGCTCGCCACTGACGGCGAGGATGCTGTCCCGCCACGGTTCGACTTCGAGCCGCCGCCGGTTCATCCTCCAAAGCAGTCTGTTTTCCGGATCGGCTTTGTCCCCATCCTCGCGAAAACTGCTTGACTGTTGATACGTCGCGCTGAGTATGATGTCGCGGTGCAGTTGCTTGAGCGACCATCCCTGCTCGACGAATCGAACGGCCAGCCAGTCCAGCAGTTCCGGATGCGTAGGCCGGTCGCCGAGCTTCCCGAAGTTGCTGGTCGTTTTGACAAGGCCGACTCCAAAGTGCCCGGCCCAGACTCGGTTCACGATGACTCGCGAGGTGAGCGGGTTGGTTGGCGTGGCGATCGACTTTGCCAACTCCAGGCGGCCGCTGCCTTGCGGAGAGAACGCCGATTTCTCGCCGCTGGTGAAGATGGCCGGCATGGCTCGCGGAGCGACGTCGCCTTTCTTCGCGGGGTTGCCCAGAAGATAAATCGGCAGGTCGGCCCCGCTGCCCTCATTCAACGAATGAGCCATCCGAACATCGATCTGGCCGGCCGCCTTCATCAGCTCTTCCAGTTTCTTCTTCAGCGCGGCGAGAGCGGATTTCTGATCGGCCGGCAGTTTCCCTTCCGCTTCGCTGGCCGGCAGCGCGAGCAGGCCTTCGTCGTAGAACAATCGCGACAGCAGGATGGCGTCGGCTTTGTCCAGCTTAAGTTGTTCTTCGTCGACCGGCTCGTCATCGCCGTCTTTTGCGGCGAGCTTCTCTTCCGGCAGCGGGTCGAGTTCGAGCCGGGCCCCCGAGAACACGGCGTGGTCACTGCTGATCGGGTTGTCGGCCGGCTCGC
>JBLFXD010000340.1:0-7316 GCA_047611045.1 Planctomycetaceae bacterium
ACCGTCATCATAATTGAGAGAGAAACGCAAAGCCGTCGAATCATTTGATGAGAAGTTGCCGTGCAGCGTTGCCTGTTCGAGACGTTCTCGCAGTTCTTCAATGCCAGCTTCCATGCGACGCAACGCGGGACCTTCGTAGCGTTCTTCCCAGGCGTTGACGAAGTGGTCAAGTTTCTCAGCCACTTCGCTGTGTCCTGCGAGCAGAGACGCAGCGTCACCACTGTCGGCTCCCGAACCTGACAGGACTCCCCCAGATCGTTTGATTCGATCGAGTTCGTCAGCCGCCTGTTCAAGGCGATCGGTCAGGATGGAAACGAGTTGTTCGCGGTCAGCCAGTCGGGTTTCGAGCTGCTGCATCCGCTCAAAATCAACGGTGTCAGTTTGAATCGGGGCAGCGTTCAGCTTCTTTGCCAGCTCGTCGAGCAGGCTGGGATCGGACGGGTCGCCAACGGTCTCCAAGGTTGCCGTGGAATCACCTTCGAAACCGAACTCGCTGCTTCCATTACTGTCACTCATGTTCTTCCTCCGCAACTAACCTGGAGCAGGAATGTGCCTTAAGCCGAGAGGGATTCGCCGAGTGAGGTATTCACATGGCGTGCGTTGTGGATTCGTGCTGAATTGTCACGAAAGCGACGACTGACGGGGCTCGTGGAAATTAGTCGGATTTCAGCGTTGCGCTTTCCAGGTTGCTTCGCTCTGAAGGTTGCAACTGGCGGAGTCAGTGACAAATCGATCAATACCGAAGGGGCGAATGATGAGCGAATCACTGAAGACAGGACTGGTAGGTGACGAAGAATCGCGAAGCAGGATTCCGATGAGCGTGAAGGTCGTTTACTCGGCGTTCATGGCCATCCTGATCCCGTACTACTACCACGCGTACGGGCCGGCCAATTTCCTCTGGTTCTGTGATGTCGCGTTGATTGTGACCCTGATCGGTCTGTGGACGGACTCAAAGTTTCTCATCATCACGCAGGCCGTGGCGATCGTGTTTCCACAGTTCTTGTGGTGTGCCGACTTCTTCTTCAACATGGCATTCGGCCGACCAATGGTCGGCCTGGCAACGTACATGTTCGATCCGGAGATTTCTCTCTTCGTCCGCGGGCTGTCGCTGTTTCACGGCTGGCTGCCGTTCCTTCTCCTGTGGCTGGTGTCGCGAATGGGGTATGACCAGAAGGCATGGAAAACTCAAATCGGAATCTGCTGGGGTGTTCTGCTGACCGCATTCCTCACTCTGCCGGGACCGACGACTCTGGCCGGAAACGTCGACAAGGTATTCGGCTGGGGCGAGACGGCTCAAACGGTGATGCATCCCGTCGCCTGGTTGGGGATCGTGCTGCTGGCTTACCCGCTGCTGGTCTACATCCCGAGCCACCTGGTGTTTCGAAAAGTCTTCCCTGACAAATCCCTTGTGCCACCAGCATCCGCCTCGTGAACAATGTAGTGTGCGTCTCGACGCACGCGACGTGATTGCAAATAAAACGAGCCCCGTCGGAATGTTCCGACGGGGCTCGCTGCAGTTTGAGATTTCAGGATTTCAGACCTTCGGAATCTTCAGCTTAGACTTTTCCGAAGATCGATTGGCCTGAAGACTTGAGGTCGTCGCAGGCTTCGCCCATTCGTGTGGCAACGCCGTTTTCGCCGAGCTTGATATATGCACGTGGGTCGTAGGCTTTCTTGGCTCCGATTTCGCCGTCGATCTTCAGGACGCCGTCGTAGTTCTTCATGATGTGGTCGACGACCGGTCGAGTGAATGCGTACTGCGTGTCCGTGTCGATGTTCATCTTGATGACGCCGTAGGCGAGCGTTTCCTGAAGCTGGTTGCTCGGCGTTCCCGATCCGCCGTGGAAGACGAGGTCGAATTCTGCTTCCTGACCGAACTTGGCGATAACGGCTTCCTGGCCGTTTTTCAGAATCTCCGGTCGCAGTTTGACAGCACCCGGCTTGTAGTGGCCGTGAACGTTGCCGAACGTCGCGGCGAACATGTAACGGCCAATGCCGCTCAGTTGCTCATGGACGTAAACCATGTCTTCCGGAGTCGTGTACAGCTTGTCGGCCGGCACGTCGCTGTGATCCACGCCGTCTTCTTCGCCGCCGACGACGCCGGCTTCGACTTCGAGGATGATCTCGTTCTCAACGCAAAGCTGCAGCAGGTCTTTGCTGATTTCCATGTTTGCTTTGATGTCGAGTTCTGACCCGTCGAACATGTGCGAGTTGAACAGGTTGCCGTTTCCGGCAGCTCGTCGCTCGGCCGTGGCAGCGATCAGCGGTCGCAGGAAGCCGTCGACTTTCTTCGGCTGGCAGTGGTCCGTGTGCAGGCCAATCAGGATGTCGTACTTCTCAGCAAGTCGGTGAGCGGCTTCTGCCAGAACGAGCGTTCCGAAAACCGCGTCTTTGATGTTGAGGCCTGATGCGAATTCGCCGGCACCAGTCGAGAACTGAATGATTCCGTCAGAGCCCTTATCGGCAAATCCCTTGAGAGCGGCGTTGATGGTGGCGATCGACGTGACGTTGATCGCGGGGTAGGCGTAGCCACCTTCCTGAGCGGCGTCGAGCATGGCTGCGTATTGAGCGGGAGTTGCGATTGGCATCCTGAATTCATCCTTTGTTGACAGCGGCGAACAGAATCGCGGCGATTTTGACTGCCACGTCTGCGAAAGCTTCCGCGGCTCGCTCGGTGACCTGTTGAGGTCGGGGCGGTTTGCCTGCGGTGAGAGAAATTGGCTGATGCCGAGAAATTTCGTTTCAAACCGGGCGGCAGCTTACCGGCTCGCGAAATCGAAACCAAGCATCACAGGGACTGACGCTTCGTATTCGACTTTGTAACCACGAATGAATCCAAATAAACACAAATGAACTCTACTGGCGATTCGGGCTGTCGTGTCATATTCCTGTTTAATTGGTGTCCATTCGTGGTTCGTTTCTCAGTCTGAACTTGAGGGGACAGCAAGATCTGAACTTGAGGGGGCTGCATGATGCCTTGCTGCTTCTCACTTACTGACGGACGCCGGCGTCGAGGCGACGATTTTCAAATCATCGAACAGCACCTCACCCAAGCCGTGCAGCGTGAGACGCAGCCGCAGGTCGCTGTCGGTCGTGACTTCGCGAATCAGCTCGAACGTTTCCCAGCCTCGCGTCTTCTTCCAGCGGGCCTTTGAGCCTGTCAGGCTTTCGGTCACCGTCACGCCTTCGATCGATGCGGCGGGGCGAGACTGAATACGGATGCGACCGCTGATGTGGACAATCTGCCCGGCTTTCACAGCAAGTGGCGGAGTGGTCAGGGCGATCGGAATTCCTTCCAGAGCGATGGGGATTTCGGCATTCGTATTCGGGACGGCCAGCAGTCTCAGAGCGAATCCGGATTGGCTACCCAGAGACGCCAGTTCGGCAGCAGCACGAACGCCTTCGATGTCGTCCTGTTGATTGTCCCAGCCGTCGGCGATCATTTGAGCGGTGTCGGTATTTTCAAAGTTGCCCGACGGCAATCGGTTTTCGTAACCGGCGAAATGTGTCGCGCCGACTCGACGGACGAATCGCCAGTGTTCGGGCAGCGTCTGGTAACTGATCGTGTACGGGCTGGCGACGGCCGACGAGCGTTCCGCGATCGCCGCTTCCCAGTGGGCTCGCTGCAGAATTCGCAACGACTGCATCGCTCCCTGACATTGAAGTCGCACAAATTCGGGGGTCGACGTCGTGGCTGCGTACGATGTTGAGTACGAAGTCTGAGTCACGCCTTGACCGGAATTCGAACCATCTCTCAGCCGTTGAGACGCCAGAGCGAGATGCGAATTAGCTCGAGCGATCAGTTGCGGGCCGTCAGGAATACCGTGACCCATGTGCTGAAGTTCGGCGTCAACGCGCTGCACGCGTTGCAGTTTTGCTTTGGCCAGTTCGTACCACAGGCGAGCGTTCGAGTCGCTGATCTGGCTGATCCGATTCCGCAGGATGTTTCCCCAGTTCGGATCGGTCGAGATGACCAGAGTCGCGATCTGATCGAAGTTTTCGAGCGTCACGCGAGCACCTGTCGAGCCAGATTGCCGCCGAACCGTGCTGACTCCGGTTGTGGAGACTTTCCAGATCGTTGCCGTGTCGGGCACGCCGGGAATCACGATGTCGACAGTTTGAGCCGCCATGTGTCCGGGCACAAACTGGGCATCCTTCTGATACCACAGCGGCACCAGGAGCTGACCGTTCGGGCCAGACATGATTGCCATCTCGATCACGTTGCTTTCATCCAACGTCTGCTGCTGGCCCGTTTGCATTTTTGCTCGCTGCTGTTTGGCCAGTTCTCGTCTTTGGCGGGCGGCGCTAAGATTTCCGAATTCGTCGCTCTTGCTGGTTGTCTTTGATTTGGAGACCGGAATGGCGATTCGCTGATGTTCAAGGACGGTCCAGGAGGCGAGCCACGGTTCCAGCAGCCCGATCTCCTGATTCGTGATGGCGATTGCCAGGTCTCGTTCTTTAGCTCCGATAAACGCATCGTCGAACGAGGTGCGCTTCCAGTAGCCAATGCCTCGCGCGCCGGCGGAAAGTCCCGTCCAGGCAAGCTGCCGGATTAACTCCGGCTCGATGACCGGCAACGGATCTGGCAGTGCGTTGCCGTTGGGTTCAGGCTCGGTCTGGACCCATGTCGTGACGAACGTTCCGGGGCGAAGCAGTCGCCGCTTCTGAGTCAGAAACTGCCGGTAGTCATGCAGCGAAAACGCGGTCTGCAGCGGATGCCGAGTGAGGCCGATGCCGTCGAGCAGTCGCGAATACGAACGCTCAAGCCCGCCGATGTCACCGATGATTGGCCGCTGCGTGAGTCGATCTGCCGCACGGATCAGTCGGACCTGAGTGGTGACTTCGTCGCGGGCGCTCGGTGGGATTCTTGTTCCAAGTAGCCAGCCAAGAATTCCGTCGTACTTTGGGCCAAAGTCGTCCAGGCTGGGGACGGCGGTACCGTCCAGGTCTTCTCCGGAAACGCGACCGCGAGGCGGAGTGGCCAGGGACCAGATGCCTGCCTCGCCGAGTTTCGCGATGCCGGCAAGGTCGGTGTAATCTTTGATCCAGACAGCGTTCAGGCCGAGTTCGCGAAGCCTCGCCGGCTCTTCTTCATGATGGGGAGCGAATATCAGCACTGATGGCCGACCGTTGACGATCAGCCGGTCGAGCCGCATCTGAACGTTGGATCGTCGTTGCTCAGCGGGTTGTTCAGCACTGACGACCACGACACCCTTCTGAGGTGCCGCGTAGCCCGTCCAGCGAAGATCGTCGATAAACATCTCGGTCGTGCCAGTCTGGAGCCCGACCACAAGGAGTGCTCGATCGATGTAGGCGTCGGTCAGATCCAGGCTCACGGTGCTGAACTCGGCACGCAGTCTGGTGATTCGCTGCCGGATTTCCTCACGCTGCGATGTGGCCTTCAGTGTCTGCCATTCTGCCGTCTTCGAGTAAAGATCGCCTCGAAGCCACGCGGTCAACACCTGACCGGTCGACGGGTTCTTCTGATGCGGGAAGACCATTCTTGTTGCCAGGATCGCTCCGGGTCGATTCGCGCGATACTCGACCGTCAACGACAGATCGTCGATTGGGACCGAGTGTGGCAGTTCGTGCTCAAGGCGAATGACGGGCCCATTGCTCGTGCTGGAAACCTGAAGGTGCTCGGCCGCCTGGCCGCTGTGTCGGATGTAAAGGTTTCGGCGATGCTGTCGGACACGCACGCCGGAGCCTCGAGGGATTGTCGTCGTCCAGCTTGGCTTTTCGCTGTCGAAGCCTTCTAAGAAATCGTCAGAAACGAGCGGGCGCTGGGTGGCCAAAATTGCCAGCGAAGCCACAAGCAGCGCGGCAAGCGGTCGGCGCATCCAGTGCAGGATGAGTTTGTTCGCAGACTGGTTGGCTCGCAGCCCGGATTCTTCCCTGAATCGGAACGACACAAATATCCCTCGATGTTTCGTTGAACCGCGAATCCGTTGCCTGTGAAGAAGTTTTTTCGAAATCCGCGCCGAAGACCGGGTCTGACTGAAGCCATTTCGTTGCCGCGAGACCTCATCGGCGAGCTTCGCTTGAACGCACCTAAGTCCAGAAGTCTAAAGTACCTTACGCCGCTCGCAAAGACGAAACGTTGCTTTGACGAAACGCTGCACGAACTGACAATCTCCTTTGGTCGGAACCGGTAAGGTGCAATGGTGCAAGGGTTTATAAACAGCCTCTTGTGAACGCCCCTGGCTCTGCACACAATCACCGCACCTTCAATCGAACGACAACCGGAGACGGATACGCCATGAATTCGAACACGAGATTCCCCGACAGCGGCGAACACGATCTGCCGCGCGAGCTGGTTGATTTGGCGCGGGCCATCACCGCGCTGCCCGAGGAACACCAGACTGAACTAGAAGGCGTCTACACGCGAGTCGTTGACTCAGTGAAGCGTCGGCGAAGAATTCTTTCGCTGGTTCAGGAAGCGCTTTCTCAGCTTCGGCTCGACATCAAGTATCTGATGTTCGATCTCGAAGTCACCCGCAAGGAACGAGACGAACTTAAAGAACGACTCGACTGAATCGTTTCGCACAACTTCGACTCGCCCCGACATCCCACCTGCCGGCCGCCATTGAGCTGTTCACCTCTGCCTGCTCAAATTCACCTCGCGGCCAATTCAAAACCAATCAATCATTCGAACGTGACTCGCCATCATCCGAACCCTCGGATTCGATAACCGCTGCGCCGTCGCTTTTCTACGAGTTGCTCTCAGACACGCTGTCATCCGACGGCGGCTGACGACTCCACCATTGAGCCAGCAACGTCCCGGTGAACATACACCCGAACGTGTAGACGGCTGTTGGAATCGCGGCTGCGGGCAGGTCCTTGAACAAGCCCAGGACGATGATTGTTCCCAGTCCGGCGTTCTGCATGCCGACTTCGAGTGTTAACGCTCGACGCATGCTTTGTTTGAGTTTCATGAAGCCGCCGCCGAAATAGCCGGCGCAGAATCCCAGCAGATTAATCAGCAGCAGCACGAGCAGCAGTTTCCCGGACGATGCGACTTCGCCGCCGAAGACTCCCAGCAGACGTTCGCGGTTCAACGCCACGACGACGGCGATCAGTAGGACGATCGTTCCGTTTGCGATCAGCGGTGCGGCCTTCCGGGCAAGAGTCGATCCCTGAACCCAGAACCGGCAGATGAAATGACCGATCAAAACCGGGCCGACGACCTGTTTGATCAGGTTCATCGCCTCCTTCAATGGATCGATTTCCACGAACCGGCTCAACGTCAACTGAAACGCCAGCGGAACAATGATTGGCGACAGGATCGTGGCAGACGTCGTAAGGCTAACGGAGTA
>JBLFXD010000341.1:0-7308 GCA_047611045.1 Planctomycetaceae bacterium
TTTGAGGAATTGCGGCAGCGTACTGGCTAACGAACTGCCGGGATTCTCGGCTCGACGCTGGAGCTGGCTGAGGTCGAGTTTGTCGAGTCCCTCTTTCAGAATGTCGTCATCTAGCGAAAGAAACTGACGGTACGAACCGGGGTCTCCCTGCCGCGCGCAGCGACCGATGAGCTGCCGATCGATTCTTGTGGCTGCGTGAAACTCTCCGCAGACGACATGCAGGCCGCCTCGGTCTTCCGAGTCGCCGCGCAGTGCAATGTCCGTTCCGCGCCCCGCCATGTTTGTCGCGACGGTGACTCGGCTCGGCTGCCCGGCTTCGGCGACGATTTCTGCTTCGCGTGCGTGATTGCGAGCGTTCAGAAGTTCGTGCTCGATTCCGTGGTCGGTCAGCAACGCGGACAGACGCTGCGATTGTTCGATGGTTCGAGTTCCGACCAGCACGGGCCGACCAGCATTGTGCTGTTCCTTCACCTCGGCGGCGACGGCTTCCCATCTGGCATCGGATGTGCCGAGGATTTGGACCGGCAAAGATTCTCGTTTGGCGGGCTTTCTGGTGGGGATTCGAAAGACGGGCAGTCCGTAAACGCTGAGGAATTCGTGAGCGGCCGTCGCCGCCGTGCCGGTCATGCCGGAGACGCGTTCGTACTGGCCGAACAGTTCCTGCACCGTGATTCTTGCGCTGTGAGTCGTGAGGGGCGACACTTCGACCATCTCGCGTGCCTCGACAGCCTGATGAACGCCGTTTCGCCACTTGCGTCCTTCCGCGATTCGTCCGGAGTATTCATCGACGATGTAGACCTTGCCGTCCTTGACAACGTAGTGTTCGTCCAGCTTGAGCGTGTCGGCGACGTAGGCCGCGCGAACGACTCCGTCCGTGATGTCCGACATGGGAAGTTCGTTGAGCAGCGGTGGACGCGGCAATGACCGAACAAGTCGATAACCGGCCGGAGTCAGGTCGAACTGGCCGGACTCGTCATCCCGTGAAACATGCTCGCCGATGTTGAACTTTTCGGCCGCCGACGCGCACCAGCGGAAGAGTGCTTCCTTCGTTCGATGGTCGCCGGATTCGCTGCTGATGATCAGCGGCGTTCTGGCTTCGTCGATCAGCAGACTGTCTGCTTCGTCGATCAGTGCAAAGTGCAGCGGGTGACGCTGGACGGTCGGACGTTGTGCTGTCGAATTCTGTTGACCGTTTGCCGAATGACTCGAAAGCGAAAGGATGGTCGGTGTCGTTAACGAATCCGCGAACAATGGCGATTCAGATTGTCCGCTGGCGCGTAGCGCGAGTCGGTCTCGCAGAAAGTCGAAGCCGAATTCCTTGGCCGTTCCGTAAGTAATGTCGCAGTCGTAGGCTGCTTTCCGTTCAGCCGGAGCCATGTCGCCGGTGATGGCCGAAACGGTCAGCCCCAATGATTCATAAACCGGACGCATCCAATTGGCGTCGCGGTGGGCGAGATAGTCATTCGCCGTGGCGACGTGAATCGGTAGTCCTCGCAGCGCGTTCAGAAAGACCGGCAAGGTCGCGACCAGAGTTTTCCCCTCGCCAGTCTGCATTTCCGTGATGCAGCCATGATGCAACGCGATGCCGCCGAGAATCTGCACGGGATAATGCGTCAGGCCCAGATGCCTGCGCGAAGCATCGACGACGGCTGCGAACGCTTCCGGAAGCAGCGTTTCGAGCGGCTCACCAGATCGTGCCCGGTAACGAAGCGCGGCGGCGACCTGCCGCATGTCAGTGTCTGATTTCGCCTCAAGCTTCAATGCGGCGGTGTGGATTCGGTGAGCGAGCTGCTTCCAGCGCCGTTGCGGATTGCGAGGCGATCGAAAGGTGCGTGTCAGAAGTTCGTTGGCTCGCCGAAGAAGCATCGTCGTCAGGCCGCCTCTTTCACGAGCTTACCCACAGTGGATCCGCACTCCGTGCGGAAAGCCCAAGCAAGGCTGACGCGACGGAGTCGCGTGCCACAAAAAAAGGAAATTGTTTCGGACACGTTACCTTAAGTGGTTCGGCCCACAAGTTCGTATGGGGTCGTCAAGGTAACCCGACGCGTGAGTTTTGAAGTTGCACAGTTTTGGACAGCGACAGTTTTGGCCAAAGGCCATTCTTCACCGTAGCCTGGGGCATCGCCCCAGGGAGCCGGAAAAATAAGGCCCATTTGGCCGAAGGCCATATTCACGTCACGCAGAGATGTCAGTGAGTATGGCCTTTGGCCAATGGAATTCGTAACGAATCGGAATCCTGGGGCGGTGCCCCAGGCTACGGTAAAAAGTGGCTTTCAGCCACGCTGGGTCTCAAAACGGTGCAACTTCAAAACGCGTGAGCGAGGGACTCTGACACATTCAAATCCCTCGCTAACGCTTCGGGTTACCCTATGCGAATTTGCGAACTCGACCACTAAGCGGTACGTTGATCCTGCTTCGCGTTCGGAACGACTCGCCGGTCAGCTCCGTCTTCGTCTTCCATGCCGACGGGGGTGTAGTCGACTCCGCCGGTTTCCGCCAGACGTGACATGATGAGATCGGTGACTTTGTTGAGCAGTTCTGGCCTTGGTTTTTGTCCGTGGAATTCGGAAAGATCAATCGGATCGCCATACGTCACTCGCACGCGGCAGCGACTGACGAACGGATCGACCATGCCGTTGACCGGCTGCGGAGCGTCGTGAATGAACACGGGGTAAACCTTGACCTTACTCTTCAACGCCAGAAACGCGACGCCCGGATTCGCAGACCGCAGCCGAGTTCCCCAGTTGATGCCGCCTTCAGGGAAGACTCCCACGAGTTCGCCGTTTTTCAGACGCCGGAGTGCCTCACGAGTCGGAGCCATGTCCTGGCCGTTTCGATTGACCGGGATCGATCTCATCGTTCGGACCAGCCAGCGCATCCCTGGAACGTCGCAAAACTCACTGGCTGTTAGAAATCCGGCCACTCGAACTTCGCGCGATTCTCCGGTTGAATCGCCGCGAAGATGGTGGTTCGTCCAGATCATCATCGGGTCAATCGGGCTCCGATGATTGGCAACGATCAGGCCGCTTCCTTCGGCAGGCAACGTGCTGGGGCCGTTGTTGCATCGCCAGCGAAAGATCAGCCCGCCATAAAGCCGTTGAATAACGTAGAGGAGCCAGACTCCCCACCCGTCACGGCAACGGCGGATGCTGCGAACGACCAGCGCGACAGCGATGGCTGAATACGCCGCCAGAGTCAGCATTGCTGCAACTTCCGAATCCATTTCAGCAGCGTCTCCTGGAAATTCCGCAGATCAGAGTACGACTTGAAAGTTGAGTGGCCATGAACCGTCCATGAGTGATGGCTTCGCAGGCCGCAGATAATAGACTCGACCGTGTCGATCAGCCAAATCATTTTTTGACGGAGAGCGTTGCAGGCGGCTCAACGCCGGCCGGTTGAGCTGACGCCTCGGTTACGATACACCGCTGACTGATTCCGTTACTTTTTGCTGTTTTGATCGTTGAAATTCCGAACCGGTCGGATCGGTGATAATACATATAAAGAGATAGAGCCATGCCGCAATTTGTTCGAGCGATCGCGGTTCTCAATGCCATCGTCATCGTTTTCGCCGGACTCGGTCTGAACGAAGCATCCGCAGCGGATCGGTGGGAGTTTCCGATCCGGTTCTCGAAGAGCGTTCGTGAGACTCCGTATTCCGGACGAGTCTATCTGATCTTTACGAAACGCGATCGCGAGCCTCGTCTCGGACCGAGCTGGTTCAGCCCCGAGCAGTTTGTTTCGGCAGAAGTCAAAAACTGGGCGCCGGACACTCCATTAACAATTGCCAGCGGAGCCTCGTCATCGCCCGGCGTGTCTGACACGTTGCGGTCGTACCCGGAAGCGTTTTCGGCACTTGACCTGACGGGATGTCGCGTCCAGGCGGTCGCTCGGTTCAACTCCTGGCAGCGGGAAATCGGCAAGGGAGAAGGCAACGGCTTCAGCGCAACGGCGACCGTCGCGGCTGAAGGGAAACAGCCAGAACTGGTCATCAACGCGCGCGTTCCGAAGAAGGAGTTTCAGGAGACTCAGTGGTCGAAACTGTTGAAAGTAAAATCGAAGTTGCTCAGTGACTTCTACGGTCACGACGTTTTCATCCGAGCAGGAGTGACCGTTCCTGCCAGTTATGCAGCCAACCCTGCCCGACGTTACCCGACCATCTTTGAGGTGCCAGGCTTCGGCGGCGACCACACCTATCGGGCGAGCGGTCAGGCTCCGGTAGAACTAGGCGAAGATGGCGTCGAGTTTATTCGGGTGATGCTGGATCCGAGTTGTCCGCTCGGGCATCACGTTTTCGCAGACTCGGCGAACAATGGCCCGCGTGGGCAGAGTCTGGTCGACGAATTCCTGCCGGCTTTCGACAAGCAGTATCGCAGCATTGCCAAACCGACGGCACGTTTCGTGACCGGGCATTCGTCAGGTGGCTGGAGCAGTCTTTGGATCCAGGTGACGTACCCGGAACATTTCGGCGGAGTGTGGAGCACGGCTCCGGACCCGGTTGATTTTCGCGATTTCCAAAGGATCGACCTCTACGCGGCGAACGAGAATATGTATTCGACGGCTGAAGGGAAGCCGCGACCGTTGGCTCGAATCGGAGGACAGGTTCGGCTGTGGTACAAAGGCTTTGCCGACATGGAGTGGGCACTCGGGCCGGGCGGACAGCTGCACAGTTTCGAGGCCGTCTTCAGCCCGCGCGGTGAAGACGGGAAGCCGAAACTGGTCTGGGACCGGGAAACTGGCAAAGTCGCCACCGAAGTTGCGAAGACCTGGGAGAAGTATGACATCCGGTTGATTCTTGAAAGCAACTGGAAAGAACTCGAACCAAAGCTGAGTGGCAAGCTGCACGTTTTCATGGGCGACCAGGACACGTTTTATCTTGAAGGCGCGACTGTCCTGCTGAAAGAGTCACTGGCAAAAATCGGCAGCGACGCGCGAGTCGAAATCATCCCCGGCCGCGACCACTTCAACCTGTTGCCGCCCGAACTCCAGGTTCGCATCCGCAGCGAGATGGTTGCCGCTTTTCGAAAGCACCATCCGGACGGTCGGTGAGTCGGTCATCCTTCGGTTGTAGATTCGCAGGTCCGCTCTGGGAGTTGGCCGGGAGGGCGAGGCTCCGCCCGAGCCGCACTTCACAGGCGATTGGCTCGAATAATTGGCTCGGACGGAGCCTCGCCCTCCCATCTCTGAATCCATACTCGGTCACCAGCCTCTGACCGGCAAAGTTCCCCCAGACTACCTTTTTGCTCTGACCGGTAACTTCTGCTCAACCGGAACCGTCTCAGCTTCCGATATCGCTATGAAGATGGCGCGGTTCTGCGCGCATTTTCGTCTCCTGTCGCGACTTTACGGAAGAAGCGAAAAATGGGTCGTTTGGTGAAAGCGTTTTCAAAAGACGATGACGGTGATGCCTCACTGCCGGACGAGGCTCAGTTTCTGCGTGAATCTGGCGTGCTCGCTGCCCGAATCAGGCAGGAGTTGCAGGACGAGGCCGACCAGGGGCAGCAGCGGCTGAGCAATCAGACCGGTGGAAATATGCCCGGCGGTGGTCCTGAAGCATCGTCCGCTCAAGGGGCTGATCGTCGGCAACTGGGGCGCGACGTCTATTCTGAACTTGATGGCGAATGGGCTCGGCTGAGTGATTCACCGGCGGTCGAGGGAGTTGGCCAGGACGGGCTGCGAATCTTTACCGGCCCCGACGAGACGCCAGAGACTCTGATCGAAATATCCGAGTCAAATGTCGGTGCCGA
The DNA here is from genome assembly GCA_047611045.1 of Planctomycetaceae bacterium. Classification (GTDB taxonomy): domain Bacteria; phylum Planctomycetota; class Planctomycetia; order Planctomycetales; family Planctomycetaceae; genus JABMPE01. The sequence continues at coordinate 5,745 of JBLFXD010000341.1, forward strand.
GGAAATTCGGCGAGAACTGATGGAAGAATTGGCTCAGGAACAGAGCCGGTGGACGGAGCGTCATGCCATGCAGGTACGATCGATCGAGGAGCAGGCTCGGCAGATTGCTCAAGTGGATGCGGAGGTCGAACTTCGTGAACAGGAGTTGGATCGCCGCGAAAGAGAGCTCGACGCAAAGGCTCGCGAACTGGCCTCGAAGGCCGAGACCGAAGTTCGCAGCCGGATCTCTCGCGACTGGGAATCCACTCAGAAGGAGATGGAACGTCTGGCGGCGGATGTGCGAATTCATGCCAACCGGGCGTCGCAGTACGAAGCCGAACTGGCCGAAGTTCGCCGCGAGTACGCCACCGAACTGGACGGCCTTCGCAGCCAATTGAACATTCACGACGACTCCAGAACGGATCGTGCCAGGTCGGTCATCGACGAATGTGATCAGCGGATGGCCGAGCTCACTGCTCAGCGAACAGCCTGGCAGGCACAGCAATCCAAGCGACGGGAAGAGCTGGCTCACGAACGGCTCGAACAGCGGGACGAAACAAGACAGCAGCGCGACGTGCAACTGGCGGAGCTGACGACTTTGCGGGAAGAATTCGAGAAAGAACGCGATTCGACGATCGCTCGTTTAGACCGAGAGCGTCGGGAATGGAATGAAAAGTTCACGCGCGAGCAGGACGAGCTGCTGGATCAGAAACAGGCAGTAGACAATGAAGTCAAACTTGTGCGTGCCGATGCTGCTCGCGAAAAAGCCGAGTGGGAAAGCCATCAGGAACACATGCGGATGGCACTTCGTGAAGAGCAGGCGAGTGCTCAGGAATTGCTCAACGCGAGAATGACCGATGCGGAGCGGCTGAAGAGTGAGCAGACCGCGACGTTTGAGAATGCGAGAAAGGAATTCGAATCCGAACGCGCCGCGTGGCACCGTGAACGCGGTCAGGAAGCGGCCATTCTTCAAGCGGAACGGAGCGAGCTCGAAACGGAGGCTGATCGGCTACGAGCGGAGCGAAGCTTGATCGAAGCCGAACGTCAAAAATTGGCTGGCGACTTCGAACGTCAACGCGCCGAGCATGACGAGAGTCTCCGAGCGTCGTGGCAAAGTCATCAGGCGTCCCTTCAGCAGACCGAGCAGGAATCGACCAACCGGCAACGTGTTCTCGCCGAGAATTTTCAGCAGCAGCAGAACGAGCTGGCAGCACGCATGCAGCAGGCTGAGCATGAGATTCGCACGGCGCGAGAATTGTGTGCTCGTCAGATTGCTCAGGATAAGGAGCGATTTTCGCAGACTTGTGCCATGCACGAAGCCGAACTGGAACGGGCTCGTGCCGAGCTGAACGTGCAGCGGCAACAGTTGGAACGCGAGAAGCTCGAATTCGCGGACGAGCTGTCGCGAACACGAGAACAGACCGCGAAGGAACGAAGCGTCATCCGCAACAGCCTTAGTCACATGGATGCTCAGCTTCGAGTGGCGGCTACTAGTTTGCTGCCCGAAATCGCCACGGCGGTTGCGCCTCAAGCATTCGCTGAACCGGTTGATGAAATCTCGGATTTTTCGGACGTTATCGAAGAC
>JBLFXD010000342.1:0-7299 GCA_047611045.1 Planctomycetaceae bacterium
CTTCCTCGCTGATCTCTTCGGCAGCAAGGAGCGCGTCGGGCAATCCCAGCAGAAATACCAGGAAGGTCGCAGCAAATGCGAGACGGGGAACGACGTGGCGGGCAAATCCTGTGAGGCTCATCCTGGCTGTTCCACTCCTTCAGAACAATGTGGCTCCGTGCTCAATTTGGGGCGGGCAAACGCTCGTCAGATAGTCGCAACTCAGCTCATTCTTCGCGACAACCGTCCAGTTTAAGCCCACCCCGTATACAGGCTCGCGAGTGTAGCCCTGTCAAAATCAGCTTGTCAACGCCCTGTTGAACAACAACCGACAATCTTATTACCCAGCTTACCGAAGAAACGATTCCGTTCGCCGAAGTGTGTCAACGTAAACGGCCGCGATCGAAAAATCGATCGCGGCCGTGTTAAGTCAGAAACTCGTGGGAACCCCGTCGCCGGCTATGTCGATGTGGCTGGGACTTTCGTTCCCGGAGCTTTGTCCTTCCAGCGGAAGTCCATCTCGATTGCCTTATTCGCCATCATGAGAAGCATCTCGAAATCGATCGTCGGACACGGTAAATGCGGTGCTGCCGATTTGGTGTTGGCACCATCGAACCGCGGATCGTCACGCCAGTACGAATTGTAAACCCGAATATGCTCGTAAAAGAGCTGCTCGATCTCTGTTGGGTCTTCAACCGGCTTACCAGAACCGTGGAAGACTGCTCCCTCGAAACCGTAGGCCGATTCAAGGACTTTTTTGATGTCGCCCACCGAAACTGGATTCTCTGGTGTCAGGTGGTAAGTCTGCCCGTGGAACTCGCGGTTGGTAACGATGTGTGCGGCAACTGCCGAAACCCAGTCGACAGGAACAAAACTCTTCCGCTCGTCACCGTCGAGAGTGATGCGAGTTCGGATTGCTTGCTCCCGGTCCGACTCGCCGGTCGCCGACTTGTGCAGCGTGTATGCCAGATGCAGCGCTGCGTAGAAGCCGTGGAACGTCGTCGTGAATCCCGTTTCCGAATCGCCAACGATAATGGCCGGTCGGTAAAACGTTGGAGGACTTAGAAACTTCGCGTTACGGACCAGCGTCTCAGCCTGAACCTTGCTGCGTTCGTAGTCGTTGCCCCACTCCTGGCCTTCGTCGAGTTCGGTTTCGAAGACGTCGCCATTACGCAGGCCGCAAACGTACGAAGTCGACACATGATGGAAGTCTTTGATGCCGGTCCGTTCGCAGACGTCGAGAACGTTCTTCGTACCGTTGACGTTTGAAATCCATGGCTCGCCGTCGGGGTCAGAACTGATAAACGTCAGGCTCGCCGCATTATGCAGGACTGAGTCGCAATTCGTTTCGATCCAGTTGAGATCGTCATCGCCGAGGCCGAGATTCGGCTTCGTCAGATCGCCTTCAAGAACGTGCGGGCGAGGAAGTTCGCGATCGAGCATCGCTTCCCAGCTAAGCATGAGCGCTTCAACTCGTTCGGCGGCGCTTTGACGCCGACCACGACGGACGAGGACGGCGACAGAAGTATCAGCGAGCAGAAGGTCACGAAGCAGGTACCTTCCGAGCAAACCCGTAGCGCCAGTCAGCAGGATGTGATAGTTCATCATATTCTTAACTCTGCATTAAGAGTAGTGGAGAGGTGATGGGTACGCAAAAGCGGCCTTCGGGAGACCGAACTCGGCATTAAGCGGTACCGAGGGGTGGGGTTGACAGGAGTCCGCGAACTGGATCCGTCCTGGCGGGAGGGTCGGTATTGTATAACTGCCCGACCGTATCTCAATGCAATTCACCGTTTCCGTTGCATGTGATCATCAAAGTTGCTGAGGATCGGCCATCGAAATGCACCATCTGTCAAATCTGACTCAGATGTCGAATCCGCAAAGGCTGGCAGAATCAAACCTGACCACGCACTCGATCACCGCTCAAAACGACACGTTCGTACCGATTCCAAGCTCATTCCAACAACATCCGCGCAAAAAGAAAAACCGAGGTCCGCGAGCTCTCGCTCACAGACCTCGGTTAGATTTATGCTCAGTCGATCAGAATCAGAAAACTCCTGACCTCAGCTTTGCTCTCACTGTCTCCTCATCATTCAGCGTCGTCGACGGCGAACTTCGAAGGCGAGGCGACGAATTGTTCGTGCGAAGACTTCGTGCTGAAGAGGTACAGCCGGTTTCGGTACCAGACCGCTCGATCGAGCGACCCTTCACGATTCGATCCCTCGTTCGCTGCCAGAACGACGTCCTGACCAGCGGCAGCGGGAACATACTTCTTCGGTTCGGCCTCGAATTTGGCCAGAGCCTCTGCTGAAGAGAAGTTGTAGAAGTTGCCGTCGAACTTAGCCTGGAAGGAAGGTCGTGCATCTTTCAATTCTCGCGAATCTCTCAATGCAACCGGGCAAAAACCCTTCAGCCCGGTCAACTCGCTGCGTTCAGCGATCTTCCGCAGCTTGTCGCTGTGTGTCCCACTTGGAGCCGACGATTTGACAACCGGCTTCTCAGCGGGCGTGATTTCCGGAAGCGTGCCGGCAGGTGCAGCGTTTTCCGGTGCTGCCAGTTCAGCCGGAGCAGGCAGATCAGGAAGCTGCGGCAGCGGAATTGAATCCGCAGCCGTTTGCTGAACAGAAGCTGCGTCTGCTTCTGCGTCAAGCTTCAAGCCGTTGAACGGGTTGCTTTCTTCAGACTTAACGACGACAGCAGGCTTGTCCGATTCAGCAGGTCCGTCGGCTTCTGTTTCGGACAATTCGGGGAACGGGTTCCCCAGAAGATCATCGCCGTCCGCCAGTTCAGGAACTTTCTCAGCCTTCGAGCCGATCGGTGCATCCGACAGGCCGGTCGCCAGAACCTGAGGCACGTTGCCATTCGGCAGTTCGACTGCCGGCAGAAACTCTGGAAGCTTGTCAGCCGCCTCGCCCGCCGCTGACTTCAGGTCAGACGCTGCGGCAGCGACAGGAGCTTTCAGTCCTTTAACACTGGCCGTTACTTCTTCGGCAACATCAGCAGGACCCGGCGCGGGTGGCACCAGCAGATTCAGTGCAGGCAGAGCCGGACGAGCGGCCACGCCCTGAGTGCTCATTGGAATCGGCATCGGCTGCAGGTTCGGCTTCGGCTTTGGCTTTGCTGCCGGTCTTGCAATCGGCGTCTGCTGGAGTCGCAACTGCTCGCGACGAGCGGCGGCTGACAACGGCTCCACCTTTTCCGGTCGCTCGTCGTTCGGATCCTTCGCTCGACGGAACGGGGTGATCTTCTGGAAGAACCGCTTGAACGGGTTCGAAGAAACCTGTCGAATCGGACTGCTGCTCGGTTTCGCGGCTACGCTGGTACTCGACTTACTGGCTGGCCTTGCGACAACCGGCGGAGCCAAAGCGGCACCTTGCGGCTGCCCAATGTCCAGCGACGGAGCTGATCGTCCTTCGCGGCCGTAAAGTGCGTCGAGATGTCGCTGCACTTCACTTCGGTTGTCACCCGGCTCTCTGGGGGGAAGCTGAACCGTCGGCTCTGCTTTCTTTTTCCCGAAAAGATTCGGAAACAGGCCGCGAGCGGGCTTCGACGTGCCGATCGCTTCTCGCGTCGCAGGACGCTCGATCAACTTGCGAGGCTCGCCGGATTGTTCTGCAACGGATGATTCGGTCGACCGAGACTGAGCTCTGACCTCAACATCCATTGATGGCAGGATCACCAACCCCGTGGCTGCGCTGAGCACCCATGCTCGTGCTGAGAATTCAATTCTCACTGCTCTCTCCTCAATATCCATGTGTGGAGGCTGGTCTGTTCGCGGTAATCCCGCCGCGCTATCCGGGTGGAGCGTCCTGCTTCGGCCCGAGACCGCGTCACTTATCAGAAGGCGACGCTTTCATACTGATCCGCCAGTCCTGAGCGATCTGCATCGAGACCGTCGGCCAGCAAACCAGTTGCGTGGCAGACATTCACTCAGCAGTCAGAGCCGGAGGCACAGTCCGCATGACCGATACGTTCCGATCATGCTTCAAAGGTATCGACATACCCGACGGCAAATTTTGACGCCTGTGTCGATCCTGACAGCGTTTAAGACGAGGGCGCCCATACAACCGCTACGACCGAAAGAGTCCCCCCGGCCTTCCCACCTTGACATCGTGGCAATTCGAGCAAGCCCGTGCTCGTTAACAAGCGATTCCCAGATGGCTCGCTCATGTTTCTCGCAAGCTGAGCGGCGTAGCGGAAGAAGCAATCATCGCCAAAAGCGCAGAATGTGTCATCGCAGAAAGTAGGCTGGAACAAGCTCCGCGCTGTTCCGGCATTGAGGAATCCAAGCGCGGGCCAAACCTGCCGGAACAGCGCTGCGCTCGTTCCAGCCTACAAAATACGACCGGCTATCCGTCGCCCAACTGAGCAATCACAGCCTCGACCGACTCAAGCTGCTTCTCCAGCCCGGCCAGGGTCTCGCGGACTTCGGCCACGACTTTCTCTGGAGCATTGCTGACGAACTTTTCGTTCTTCAGCTTCCCCGAGTGGCCTTTGATAAAGCCTCGCAGCTTGTCGGCTTCTTTTTTCTGACGATCCAGTTCCGCCGCGACATCGACGAGCCCTTCCAGCGGGACGAAACCGTCGGCATCTTTCAGATTGAAACTCGCCGACGCAGCCGGGCGATCAACTTCAGCACCAGCTGCTTCGAGAATCGTCTTCGCGAGATTCTCAAACTGGTCAGCACAAACCTGCAGCTCTTCCGCAACGCCCGGTTCGCACTTCATGAACAGCTTCACGGGCACGTTCGGGCCGATGCCGTAAACCGCTCGGATGTTACGCACGGCGACGACTGTTTCCTGCAGCCGACTGAAGCGGTCTTCCAGGCTTTTATCCTGCAACGCAGCCGGCAGCTCGGGCCACGCAGCAATCATCGAACTCTCGGCCGCCATTTGAGGTTCAAACAGTCCTCGTTCCGGAGCGATGTCCTTCAGCTTCTGCCAGAGTTCTTCGCAGATGAACGGCGTAAACGGCTGCAGCAACCGAATCAGACCGTCGAGCACGCCGACCAGCACGCGCTGAGCCGAAGCTCGCTCACTTTCTGAGCCGCACGCGCTAGCGTCGGGCCCAGTGTCAATACCCGCGGCTAGCGCCGTCGGCTCACTGGCAGGGCGGAGCCGAGGCTTGATCATCTCCAGATACCAGTCGCAGAACTCGTTCCACGTAAAGTCGCGGATGGCCTGCGTGGCCTTATCAAACTGGTACCGACCGAGCAGCGTTGTCACTTCTTCGGTGACTCGCGAAAGCCGACTCAGCACCCAGCGATCTTCCAGCCGCAAGTCAGCCTCTTCGATCTTCCCCGGCGTGTAGCCTTCGAGATTCATGATCGCAAACCTAGCGGCATTCCACAGCTTGTTGCAGAAGTTGCGGCCATACTCGAATCGCTCGCTGACCATCGTGGCCGCTGGCTGAGCCGGATCGAGATCGTACTGCGGCGTCGAGAACTGCGATTCCTTTTTGCACTTCGGACAAGGCATCAGCACCTTCTCGGAAGAACCTCGCAGAGCCACCTTCACGGAAGCCGGCTTGACCATCGGCCCTTTGCCATCCAGAGCCTGCGGAACGACGTGCTCGCAATGCGGACACTCGTAGCCCATCGGTAGCTTGACGTCCTGCGTCTCGCCCGCGAACGACGCGATCGAAAACCGGACAGCGTCCGTCCCGTACCGATCGATCAAATCCTGAGGGTCGCAGCCGTTCCCCTTCGACTTGCTCATCGTCTGCCCGAAGCCATCCAGAATCTTCGGATGCACATGCACATGCCCAAACGGAATATCGCCCATGTTGTAGATCCCGGCGAGAACCATCCGGGCTACCCACAGCGTGATAATATCCCGCGACGTAATGAGCACGTTGCCCGGGTAGAAGTAGTCGAGAACTTCGTTCTTGCCGGCGGATGGTTGAGTGCCTGGAGCCGAGGCTTCTCCTCCAGCGAGCGGGGGATTGTTCTCCGCATTCGGCCAGCCAAGCGTCGCATGCGGCCAGAGTGCCGAGCTGAACCACGTGTCAAGCACGTCGGGGTCTTGTTCAAACCCGACATCCCGCAATGCATTCTCAACTGCTTCATTTCCGTCTGCTACACAGACGAGTAGCGTAACCTTAGAAGGATCTCCATCTGAAAACTGACTGTGAGCTGCCAGTTGTCTCTCATCTGCTCCCAGTAGACTTGCAGTTGATTCTGCGTTGCACGGCAGCGAATTCAGCACTCGATCAAAAACTTGCTTTCGAAGCGTCGACAATTCGACTCGAAGAATCTCCCTTTCATTTAGGTCTGCAACATTCGCCAACTTCCCTTCCATAGTGGGGAGTTTTTGCAGCATCGCTCTGACTTCATCAGCTAATTCAGTGGGACATTCCGCAGCCAAGCTCCAGACTGGAATTCGGTGTCCCCACCAGAGCTGGCGGCTGATGCACCAGTCGCGTTTTTCTCCGAGCCAGTCGAGATACGTTCGCTGGTAACGCTGCGGGAAGAAGCGGACTCGGCGGTCGTCGACGGCGTCCATTGCTGACTGTGCGAGGCCCGGCTGGCCGTCCGCGACATCGCCCATTTTCACGAACCACTGGTCCGACAGGAGCGGCTCGACAGGCGACTTCGAACGGTCGCTATGAGCCAGTTCAATCTTGCGATCCTCGACTTCGACAAAGTGGCCGAGCGACTCCATATCCTCGACAATTTTCGTGCGGCAGTCGTACCGGTCCATGCCCTGGTACTTCTCTCCACCGGTCTCGTTAATCGTCGCGTCCGGGTTGAGAATGTTGATCTGCTCAAGATTGTTCCGCAGACCGCAGGCATAGTCGTTGTGGTCGTGAGCCGGCGTCACCTTCACGCAACCGGTTCCAAGCTCCTTCTTAGCCAGCAAGGCGTCAGCGATAATCGGAATGTCTCGACCAGTGACTGGAATGCGACACTTCAACCCAACGAGGCGCTCATACCGCTCGTCCGTCGGATGAACGCAGACCGCCGAGTCGCCGATCATCGTTTCCGGCCGTGTCGTCGAGAACGCCAGCTTCTCGCCGGTCAGCTCGCCGTCTTCGCCCACAACCGGATAAGTGAACGTCCAGAAGTGGCCATCAACTTCCTCGTGAAAAACTTCGTCGTTGGCAACCGCCGTTTGCAGATGCGGATCCCAGTTGACCAGCCGCTTGCCGCGGAAGATCAGCCCGTCCTTGAAGAATCGAAAGAAAGTCCGCCGCACGGCCTTCGAGCAAGTTTCGTCCAGCGTGAACCGAGTCCGCCGCCAGTCGCAGCTCGCGCCAAGCTGCCGAAGCTGCTCAAGAATCCGCTTCTCGTAAGAGTCTTTCCACTTCCAAATCCGCTCG
>JBLFXD010000343.1:0-7296 GCA_047611045.1 Planctomycetaceae bacterium
TTCGCAGACGATGACCTGTAGGCCCAGCCGCTGGCGCAGACCTTCGACGTCGATACTGACCTGTCGTGCCTGAGCAACGTCCCACATGTTGAGGACGAGGATTGTCGGGAGGCCAAGATCCAGCACTTGGCTGAGCAGATAGAAGTTTCGTTCGAGGTTTGACGCATCGACGATGCAGACGACGGCGTCGATTTCACCCACGTCCTGCTGCCGCCCGAGCAGCACTTCGACCGACACCATTTCGTCAGGAGTTCTCGGCGAGAGGCTGTACGTTCCGGGGAGGTCGATCAGGTCGATGACTCGGTTTTCGAGATGCAGTCGCCCCACTTTTTTCTCGACGGTGACTCCCGGAAAGTTGCCCGTGCGGGACTGCATTCCGGTCAGAGCGTTGAACAACGTGCTCTTGCCGGTGTTTGGATTTCCAATGACGGCCACTTTGCGAAGCGTGGCGTTGACGGGGGAGTCAGTCGCGGGCATGAGTTGTTGTGAATCCGGGGCGGGGCTCGTGAAGGAGCGATCGGTAAGGAAGGGGTCAATGTGCGATTCATTCTGTGAGGCAGAATGAGGCTCAGTCGCGATCTAAACGCGACGTTGTTTGCCAGCCAGATATCGTCACCAATCACGCGGCGGCGGTGGTTGATTTGAAAGTCTGAATCGTCCGGCCACTGCAACTCGGCGGCATTTCCTATTCTTTTGCTTCATTTCGATTCTGAAGTTGCCATCCAAGTTCCACCGATGGACTGGAGTTGCCAAAGCCCGCCGTCAAACCATCTGATTTCAGTCCGCGTCTTCCACGTTCCTGATAGTTGGTGACAATCTTCGGCGAGCTGGCCTTCGTAGTAAAGAACGTGAGAGGGCTGGCCGGGAATTAAGGTCAATTTGCCATCAGCGTCTGGGATCCATAAGTTTTCGTACTTCTTCTTAAATCTAATCTTGTGGTGCCTGAGACGCCCATAGATCACCGCAGGGCCTGGAATTCCCGACTCGGCGTCGAATATTGTCCCCGTCACGCGGCCCAACCAACCGACGTTCATCTGAAGCTCGAATTGCGTTTCTTTGAACGAATCATGCACGTCAGGACTCGGGTCGTACGAATAGTGACCGACCCAGTGTTTGTTGATTGGTCCAACGCGCACCGTCGTGCCTTTGCAAAATAACAAATAGGTATCGCGCGGCTATTTAGTTCAGACGATCCGTTCAACAATGACCCGCCGTGCTTCTGTCGAACGCAACGAAAGCCGATAGCCTCTGATAAGAAACTCAATGGGATCACCGAGCGGAGCGCAACCCAGATGCTCAACTTCCTCGCCGTCGGTCAGCCCCATTTCCATGAGACGAATCGCGATGGCATCCTCGCCACTGACGTCGAGTATGCGGGCTTTCTGACCCTCATTCAATAAGTCGAGCGTTGTCACAAGCGGATTCTCAGTTCACGCGTAGGGAAAGTTGGCTGACCGGCGGACCAAACCTGAAGATCACGACAACCCGCTACGAACTAGTGCGGCGTCTGGTCGACTTTGACTCTTGTTTCTTAAAGAACTCTTCAGCCTTCATCGGCTCCTCGATCAGAACTCTGAGAGCTGTGACCTGGATACGGCCACCCTTGAGGAACTGTGCGATGTATTCGATTTTGGCCCCTTCTTCGACAAGTTCAGTCTCAGTCATCGAGACGGTGACCGTTGCACCCTTGTCGATGTAAATCGGTCCGCGTTTGAGTTTAGCGATGTTGGTAATGACCGTTTCGTAGTCCGGATAGTCTTTATCCTGCTGCCGTGTTGAGATTGTTCCGGCAAAGTCGTAACTGTTCTGGCTTTGGCCGACGGCTTTGGAGGACTCCTTGACGAACGGTTTAATTTTCTTTGCCGACAGCCCAACGTGGACTGTCCATTTTTTGACGAAAAGAGATTTGTTGGTCAGTGTGCCCTGACCGGAAACAACCTGCTTCTCCGCAAGGAACCCAAGATCGCCCTTCGCCTCGACGGCGAATTTGACTCGCGGAGTGATTGGAACTGTGATTGGATCTCCGCCAGCTTCGCTCAGAATCACGATTGAGGTGGCTCGTCCTTTTCGAATAACTTCGGCGACCGTCCCCTTGGTGATGGTCGGCTCCTGCTGGTTGACCTGGGCGGAAGCGTTGGCGGTTACGCCGGCAATCAGCGTTCCGAATACCAGGGAAAGAGTGACTGGTCTAACTGCGGTCATGATTTTGCGTGCTGAGGTCACGGGGGAACTCCTGAGGATTGGCCGTCTTCAATTCACGGAAGCGGCTCTGAGTTATCGGATATCTGCCGGAGCGGCTGAGTTTTTGCATTGAATGTCTGCCGAATCTCACGACCACTGAATAGGGTCAGGATACCTGGTTTAGCCTCGTCGGTTCCAGCGACGCGACTTGATTCGGTCGAACGACTGCTGTTCACTCGACAACCCAGCGTCGCGAAGTCATTTTAGAACGTCGTTTGGGCGAGTCGTTTTCTCGACGCCGCTTGAGGCCGGGCAATCGGTTTCACGGTCGCACCCCATAATGGCCACACCTCACAGAATTCGTGCAGGAATTGACTTCACAAATTGATGCCTCATCGCCAAACAACAAACCCTCGCCGTGTCGTCGCTTTCGGGCCGGCACGTTCTACTGACAGGGCAGACCCGGCCGAGGTTTCAAAACTTTCATGGCGGTGTTTGCTGCCTGGTCTTTGTCTGATTTTGTGGCTGGGCATTCTACCGGTTGAAGCTCGCGCCGCCGGACAGATCGAAATTGAGTATGCCGACTGGGGATTTGACGGCCGTGCCGTGCCGCGAACCTTCAATCTGTTGACGTTGGGTGTTCAGAATCTGACCGGTGAACCGTTTGAAGGAACTTTGCGATGTCGGCGGCTTCTGTCGGCGGCCGGTGGCTGGTCGGGGGCAGAGATTCTGCAGGACGTCTACATCGGCCCGAACTCAATTCGCGAGGTGCAGATTTACCCGTACATGCTCGACGAAGGAGAAGTCTGGGAAGTTCGCTGGGGCGATGGGCTGGAAGATGCATTCCTCACCGAACGGCCTCAGCTAACGAGTGGGTCGAGAATCATCCTCAACGACCCGATCGCCAACAGTGGGATTCAGCAGGGGCTGAAGGGCTTTCCTGAAGACTGGTTTCCGGTCAGCGTTGTGGCGACAGACGCGTTGCGTTTAGTCGTGATGGATCACGCACCTCGCTGGGAAGCGACCAGGCGAGACGTGTTTCGAAACTGGTTGTTCCGCGGCGGGATTCTGCACGTTCTCAAAGAGCGGTCGGGAAAGTACCCGGTCGTCCCGGTTCCGGAATTGAACATCGATCCTCGTCCGACGCAATTCGGTGCGGGGCGAATCTACTGGCACGATCGGACGCGAGCTGAACTCAACAAGGCGTACGTTTATGACAGACTGTATACGACCAGTCAGGATCTCGTCGCGGTGGTTGATAGAAGCGGCTCGACGTTCGACATCGATCCCACATCCACCGAATTCATCAGACGTGACGAGGAATTTTTCGAAGCGTACGCCGAATGGGACAGCGACCGTCTGATCCCGACTCGGCTGAAAGAATTCCTTCGACCGAATCACGAATGGCCGCTGATTTATCTGCTGTCGGGCGTGTACCTGCTGACGTTGTTTCCGGGCGGCTATCTGCTTGTTCGATCGAGAATTGATTATCGCTACAGCCTGATTGCGCTGGTGGTTGTCGTGGCAGGCTTCAGTTGGCTGTTTTCGGTCATGGGGGCTCGAGGTTACGGCGAGTCGACATCGACCACGTCCGTCGCCACAGCGCGGCAGTTGCCGGATGGGCGTTGGGATGTCGAACAGTGGAACAGCCTTTTCGTGACGTCGGGCGGCGATTACGCCATTCGAGCAGCAGGGAACTTTCCGATCTACTCGACCGTCGAGAATCTCGAACGAGTTTCCGGTTCCGTCATCAACGGGCGGGACGGACGGTTTGCCGTCGATATGCCACCGTTCACTTATCGAACGTTCGCAACGCGAGCCGAAGTGCCGCTGGGCAACTTTTCGGTGCGGGTCATCGAAGCGGGATTTGAGAGCCCGGAATCCGACGACGGGGAAGCTGCCCCAACGGCTGACCGCTTTGAAGAATCGCCGAAGAATCTACTGTCGCTTAAGGTGCAACTCGACGGGGTTCTTGCCAGCAAGATTCGACACGCAACCATTCTGCATGGAGGTTCTTTTTACCCGGTGAACGTTGATGTCCTGCGAACCGGTTCTGGAGAGCTCGTTGGTGGCCGCGGCGTCCGGATTGTCGAACAAATGAATCTCTCACGTCATTTTCGAAGGTTTGATCGAGGGCAAATGGCGACGCCAGACGACACTCTCGATCAATTTTCTCAATGGCTGATCGCTCGTGATTTGCAGTTGCGCCGTCGCGCTGATATCGCACAATTGAAGCTGCCGGCCGACCAGGCTCGGCTCTACGTTAGTGCAGAATTGCCGAGCCAGTTGGTTTGCCAGAACGCGGCGGATCCTGAAGCACCTTTCGGAAACCATAATGGCCGCATCATGTACCGTATCGACCTGACAATGCCGCAAGGCGAAACGTCAGTAGAGCCGTCAGTAGATTAACAACAAATTCCAGGGTGCCTCTCGACGCACCTCTGCGTCTTTTCCGAAAACTGTTGAAGCAATCATGACCCCATCCGAGCCACAATCTGTACCGAATGAACCCGCCGTCGTGCTGCGCGGAGTTCAGCATTCGTTCCGAAAATTCAAAGCACTCGTCGACATCAACTTTGATGTTCCGTCGCAGTCGCTGCACGGGTTTGTCGGTCCAAACGGTGCGGGCAAGACGACGGTGCTCAAGTTGATCTGCACGTTGCTCAAGCCTCAGACCGGCAAGGTCGAAGTCTTCGGCCGCGACGTCGCGACGGACTATCTCGAAGTGCGCCGTCGGCTGGGATTCATGCCGGACCATTTCAGCATGTATCGGCAGATGACGGTTTACGAATATCTCGACTTCTTCGCAGCCGCCTACGGATTGCCGCTGGAGACTCGGACGAAAGTTCTCGACGACGTCCTTGAACTCACCGACATGGGCGGAAAACGCACTGAGTTGATCAACGGACTTTCACGCGGCATGCAGCAGCGCGTCGGCTTGGCGAGAGTTCTGGTGAACGATCCGGACATCCTGCTTCTCGACGAGCCGGCGTCGGGGTTGGACCCTCGCGCCCGCATCGAGCTGATGGACGTATTGCGAGCCCTCCGCAGCATGGGCAAAACAATCATCATCAGCTCGCACATCCTCAGTGAACTGGCCGAGTTGTGCGACAGCGTCACGATCATCGACCGCGGCACCATCCGGTACTGCGGAACGATGCACGAATTGCTCGATCATCAGGCTGAATACCCAACCTATCGACTGACTCCAGCAGAACCGCTGAACGGGCTGCGGGATAAACTCGGCGAGGCCACCGGCATTGTGAGTGTCGAGGAAGTTGAAGGATCGGCCGACGTCCGAGTCGCGTTTGATCCTGAGCAGCTCGATTCAAACGGCGTTCTGCGAGCAGCGATGGATGCCGGCATTACGGTCACGGGTTTTGCACGAGCACAGCGGCATCTCAATCAGGCCTTCATGGATCTGACGGAAAAGGGAGTCCGCTGATGGCAGCTCGCGGCACCTTTGCACTCGTCGAAAGAGCGATGCGGGTCGACACTCGGCTGGCACGCACGCACCTGATCCGGCTGGGGTTTGCATTGTTGATCCTGCTGTTTGTCGTGCAGGTTCAGCAAGGCATGGCGAACTACAGCGCGCCGGGCCGCGACGTGTTTCGATCCATGTGCTGGGTTAACTTCTTCCTGTTGAACCTCGCCGGCGTCAGTTTCTTCTCGACGGTCATCACGGAAGAGAAGGAAGAATTGACACTCGGGTTGCTACGAATGGCCGGGATCAGCCCGGTCGGCATCCTGCTGGGAAAAGTGACGCCGCGCTTGCTGGGCGTCGTGTTGCTGCTTTCCGTCCAGCTGCCGTTCACGATTCTGGCAATCACGCTGGGCGGCGTCTCAATCGACCAGATTTTTGCTGCTTATGTGGCGCTGCTGGCCTTCGCCGTTTTGATGGCGGGCCTGGGAGCGTTCCTGTCGACAGTCTGTGCGCGATCCAGTCTGGCGGCATCGCTGACAACGGCGACGCTCGCGGCCGTCTTCATCATGCCCTACCTGCTGCGCGACGCCGGGCGGGAGATGTACCGTGCCAGGGACATCGACGTCATGACGCGCGAGACAATCTATGAGGCCGCTGAGATCATTGAACGAACAACTCCGCTGGGATCGCTCGAGGTCATCCTGACCACCGGATTCAACGACAGCCCGTTGAGCTTTCAGGTGATCGTTGACCTGTCATGCGGGGCCGTCTTTTTTCTTCTGGCCTGGATGCTGTTTGACGTCTCAACTCGAAACGAATCTCACAGTACGCCTGCCCGAGGGATGATGGCTTTGTTCACAAAGCGGGTGGCTTCGCAGAGCCGCGTGTGGAACCACGCCATCGTCTGGAAAGATTTCAACTTTCTCACCGGCGGCGTGACGGCGGTCGTCATCAAGCTGCTGGCCTATTCGGTATTGATGGGCGGGATGAGTGTGATGATTTCGAACCGGGTCCGGACTGAGGTGGCGGACAACGTTGGTGCTACGCTGATGGCGTCGATGCTGACCGCTTTGATCGTCGAAATTCCGATTTACCTTTCACGGTTATTCCGCGAAGAGCTTCGCTGGGAGACCTGGTCCTGCCTGACACTTCTTCCCAAAACCATGACTCGCGTTGCGTTGGGGAAACTGGCAGGAGTCGCTCCGGCGTTCCTGCCAGCGATCATCGTCTTCACCGTCGGAGCGTTCATCGCGCCCAAATTTTTCGAGAACTACCTGTTCAAGAGAATCTTCATTCGGGAAGACGGCTGGTACTGGATGCTGCAATACATGCTGGCCGTCCATGTGATCGTCATGCTTTCGCTGGTCGTCAAATGGGGGGCCGTTCCGTTTGGAATTTCGGTGGTCGTCGTTCCGAATGTCATCTTCATGGCGACGGCCGGACGAAACGCGCCCCTTGCGACGCTCGCGACAATCGCCGTCTGCACATTCCTGATGACGCTCTTCTTCCAATGGCTGATCATCAGGCAGCTCAAGACTCTGGCCGCGACCTGACGCCCGAATTCCGACCGCAGTAGTCCGGTCCACAAGTTCGGGTTCTTCGCAAAGTGTAGTGGCTGTCAGAGGTGCTGAGGGTGGCGTAGCTGGTGTGAATTCGGGATGTTTCGGAGATGGATACTCTCACTAAACACT
>JBLFXD010000344.1:0-7294 GCA_047611045.1 Planctomycetaceae bacterium
CACCCGGGCGAGTTGCTTGACGTCGTAGCCGCTGAGCACGAACTCGCGTGCCAGGAAACGAAGCAGCTCCGGATGACTCGGCTTTTCCGTTTCCCAGTCGCCCATTGACGCGACCAGTCCTCGGCCGAGATATCGATGCCACAGTCGATTGACCAGAACTTCTGCGAAGCGAGTGTTGTGCGGCGAGGTGACTCGCGCGGCAAGCTCTCGTCGAGAATCGTTTGAGGATTCCAGAATCCCGTCCGGAATGCCGCTTTCGACTTTTTCAGCGAACGGCCACTTCGCCGAGATCGGCTGGTCGGCCTTCAAGCTGACTTTGACGAGTTCGGAATTCGACTTGCCGCCGGGAATCGTGCTGCTCTTCGGAACTTTTTGCGGTCCTCGTTTCAGCATGGCCGCGATGCTGAAGAGATCTTCCTGAGCGAAGTCGTGGTAGGGAGCGTCGTGACAGCGGGCGCATTTCATTTCGAGTGCCAGGAATCCCTGACTGATGATGTGCGCTTTGGCCGCAAACGGTGCATCGTTCCCTGATGCCATTTCGAAGCCGGCTGGACCACCAAAATTAGCGCTGCCTTCCATCGAAATCAGTTCGGTCGCAAACCGGTCGAACGACTTGTTGTCGAGGAATGATTCGAAAATCCACCAGCGGAACGGGCCGGTGTTATTCAGCGTTGGATTGATCACGTTGGGATTTTCGGCCAGCACGTCCTGCCAGTAGCCAACCCAGTGATCAGCCCAGCCGGGGTGCTCCAGCATGCGGTCGATGAATCTGGCACGCCGGTCTGACGACTTATCGGCCATGAACTCAGCAACGATCTCTGGCGACGGCGGAGTTCCGATGACGTGCAGAGAAACTCGCCTGATGAAAGTCCAGTCGTCACACAGCGGCGCGGGCGAGACTCCTTCTTTCTGGAGTCGAGACAGAATGAAACGATCGATGTCGTTGCCGATCGCCGTCCCGGGTTTGACTTCCGGAAGCTGAACTTCCGGCTGAGCACCGGCAACCTGTTGAGCGATCTCGTGGCGCTGATGCCAGTAGTAGCGTTCTTCGCCGCTGACCTCGTGGCGACGCTGCTGATCCATCCAGACGTAATCGTCTCGACGTTCCCGCTCGTACGCTTCCCAGGCACGATTGGTCATCGGAATGTCGAGCTTCGTGCTGAGCACTTTGAACGAGTCGACAACCAGTCCCGAGTCGTCGCCACCCGACACCGCAGTAGTGTTCGCAGGCGATTTCTCGATCGAGTGCACCTTCGCAAAGCTGACGCTGGTTTCTCCAAATTCGATACGTCGTCCCTGGCCGCCAGCGTGGATTTCGAATCGGAACTCGTGCTCTTTTCCGTCGAGATCGACTTCTGCCATCTTCTCATTCGCACCCGGATAGAGCGGTCGCGATCCAGGAGCGAGTTTGCTTTGCAGTTCGTACATGCCGCCATGAGCGTTCGGGCGGTGACCTCGCTTTGGTGTTTCGACGACGAGTTTGCCGTCGATGAATAAGCGACCGAATCTCAGAGTTCTGATCAGGAACTGATACTTCCCTTTCGGGAGCGTCATCAGGCTCGACGCTCGAAGAACCAGCGGATTGCCTCGATCAACTCGCACGCCCTTCGCTGAATATCGCTGAGGTGTCCCGAAGAACGCGAAGGCCGGTTCCTTCCAGGATTCCGTTACTTCGGGAAATGCCGCCGGCCACGATGGTGAATCTGGGATCCCTTCGATGACTTCGACGAGGACCTCGTCTCGCGGCGGCGCCGACTGTGGCATCGGCGGCGGAGACGGTTTCGGGAAGTAGGGAACCCGAACCATCAACCGCTCGGGCTTAAGAGCCGTGCGGTAGATGGCGACCTCATCGAGAAAGCCATCAAACGAGCTACTTGCCCCCATGCCCATTGAAGAGCCGATCCAGAGTTGGTCGTTGTCGACGACGGGTGGGTTATCGGTGGCGCCGCCCAGATCCCAGACACCAGGAACGGAACGGCCATCAACGTACCCGACGAGGCTGTCTGCCTTCCCGAATTCATAGGTCACGGCGACGTGGTGCCAGCCTTTGTCGACAGCGAATCCTTCTTTCGACGTCCAGCGATGCCAGTCGCCGGCTGACTTCTCAGTCTTGCGGGTTCGGAACAGAAAGCTGAGCACCGCGTCCGGACCTTGGCCCTGCAGCCTCAACGAGTAGTTATGGTTTTCCCGCGAGAAGCCTTTCTCGTACGTGCGACCTTTTCCGGCAATGTACATGTACCGCGCGCCGCCAAACGGGTCCGGCTTGACCCAGGCTTCGATCGTGATCGCGTCGCCCTTGTCAAAGTCGAGCGGACTGTTTTCGCCGGGGTCGGTCACCTTGATCACTCCGGCCTTCGATGTAATCTCGATGCCTTTGTTTTCAACGGCGAACAACGGCGACGTCGACCGCCTCGGTCCCGCCTGCCCGAACTTCACTTCTCCAGCGACAGCGGTCGCATTCTTCAGAACGGCGGCGTCTCCGGCGAGAGCTGGTGTGCCGGGATCCTTCCCGTCAAAACTCCACCGCAGGATCGGAGCGTCTTCTTTCACAAGTCGCGACCAACCGGACTCCTGAGCCTCAGCCAGCGACGCGGAAAGCGAAACAGTCAAGATGCCGGCGAGAAGCCAGATCAAACGCAGTGACTTGTTCATCGTGAGAAACCCAAAGGCAGGTTGCTTACCGACGGCCGGGATGACCGCCGAGTGGAGAGCCGATCAGTCTACCACAGCGGCTTTCGCGGGGGAACGTTCCGACTCGGTGGAGACTGCCTGACATGTGCGCTATCCTCGGCGAACTTGATTGCTCGCGTCGGTAATGAGCGTGCCGAAATCGCTTTCCTTCCTGGTCGTGAAGATTTCTAACCACAGAGGCACAGAGATCACAGAAAAACAACTCAAGTGGTAACCTCTCTGAACTCTGTGCCTCTGTGGTAAAAATTAAGAGCAAATCGGGAAACTTTAAACTCGCTTCCAAAGCTTCCTTTGGACCAGTCGGAGAATTATCGAGATGAATCGTCTTGCTGCGTTGCCTTGTCTCCTGCTGCTGATGTTGGTCGGTTCGACTCTGCAAGCGGCCGAGCGGAACATCGTTTTCTTCATCACCGACGACGAAAGCCCCACGCTCGGTTGCTATGGCGACAAAGCGGCGGTCACTCCAAACATCGACGCAGTCGCTGCCGACGGAACGATCTTTCTGAACGCCTTCGCGACGACGGCCAGTTGTAGCGCCAGTCGTTCGGTCGTGATGTCCGGTCTGCACAATCATCTCAACGGTCAGTACGGACACGCTCACGCATTCCACAAATTTGCGTCGTGGCACAACGTCGTGAGTCTGGCCTTGCCGCGAGTGATCGCGAACTCAGGCTACCGGACCGCTCAAATCGGCAAGTACCACGTCGCTCCGGAAGAGGTCTTCCGCTACGAAACGTACCTCAAAGGCGACGGTCGCAACGCGGTGAAGATGGCAGATGCCTGCAAGGATTTTATCAACGACGACGAAGACGATCGTCCGTTCTTCATTTACTTCGGAACGAGCGACCCTCACCGCGGCGGCGGCAAAGACCTGACTTCGAAGCTGGAACTGAAGGCCGACCTGTTCGGCAACAAGCCGAATAATGGCGCCCACCCCGGCGTCAAAGAAGTCATCTACGACCCGGCTGACGTGATCATTCCGCCGTTCATGACCGACACGCCTGAGACCCGCGAAGAACTCGCGCAGTACTATCAGTCGTGCGCACGCATCGACCAGGGAGTCGGACGGCTTGTCGAAATCCTCAAGGAAGCCGGCGTCTACGATAAGACTTTGATCGTCTTCACGTCAGACCACGGTATGGCATTCTCCGGCGGAAAGACGACCGTTTACGAAGCCGGTCTCAACGTTCCGTTTGTCGTCCGAAATCCGTACGAGAAGAATCGCGGAGTCCGATCGAACGCCCTGATCAGCCACATTGATATCACGCCGTCGCTGCTTGATTTCGCTGGCGGCCTGGACAAGAAAACGAACGCTCCGACGGACATGATCGACGCTGATAAGTACTGGAAAGATCGCGGCGAGAACGTCAAAGAGAATCGTGGACCACGGGGCGGTCTGAAGGGCTACCAGGGCAAGTCATGGATCAACATGCTGGGCAAAGCAGACGGCGAACACTGGGATTCGATCTTCGCCTCGCACACTTTCCACGAAATCCAGATGTACTACCCGATGCGAGTCGTGCGGGACAAAAAGTTCAAACTGATCTGGAACATCGCTCACCCCCTGCCCTACCCGTTCGCGTCTGACCTGTGGGCGGCTTCGAGCTGGCAGGCTCAGTTCAAAAAGGGCATGGACGCACCGTACGGCCGCAAGACGGTCGGACAGTACATTCACCGTGCGGAGTTCGAGCTGTTCGACATCGAAAAAGATCCCCAGGAAGGACACAACTTGGCCCTCTCGACCGAGTACGCCGACATCCTCGAAGAGTACAAAGCAAAGCTGAAGGCCTATCAAAAGAAGATGCAGGATCCGTGGATCATGAAATGGGACTACGAATAACCGCCCCCACCAAACGTCAGAGGACGTAGGGTATGTCAAGCGCAGCGCCGGCGTACCATCTGCATGACCTCAGATAATTTAAGCCACGGATAGGCACGGATTCACACGGATATTTGGGATGCGTCAAGAAACCATCCGTGCTTATCCGTGTCGATCCGTGGCTCTTTTCCTTGGTCAGAATTCACGCGTTAAGTCAGAGATCGTTCTATGAGAAAACAGTGCCCCTCCTGCCGGTCGTTACTTTGCTTCGTTTTACTGATCTCGCCTTTCGTGGCGATCTCTGATTTCGCCAACGCATCCGACAATGACTCCAAACGCCCGAACATTCTGTTCGCCTTTGCCGACGACTGGGGACGCTACGCCAGTGCTTACGCGAAGCTCGAACCGGGCGGGCCGAGCAACATTGTCAGCACTCCCAACTTCGACCGCATCGCCAGCGAAGGCGTGCTGTTTCGCAATGCGTTCGTGAATGCTCCGTCGTGTACTCCGTGCCGAAGTTCGCTGTTGTCCGGTCAGTATTTCTGGAGAACCGGTCGAGCAGCGATTCTGCAGGGAGCGATCTGGGACGGCTCCACTCCGTCGTATCCGTTGCTGCTTGACGAGGCCGGTTACCACATCGGGCACACGTACAAAGTCTGGAGCCCCGGCACGCCAGCCAACGCTCCTTACGGTGCTGCCAAGTTTGCTTACAACAAGCACGGTTCAAAGTTCAATAGCTTTTCTCAGCAGGTCAGCGGAGCGGATGACATCGAGCTGGCAAAGAAGTCTCTGCTGGAAGAAGTCCGAGGAAACTTCCGCGACTTCCTGGCAGCTCGCAAGGACGGCGAGCCGCTCTGCTACTGGTTCGGCCCGACCAACTGCCATCGCAAGTGGATTCAAGGCTCCGGCAAAGAATTGTGGGGCCTGAACCCGGACGACCTGAAGGGAAAAATGCCGTCCTTCCTGCCGGACGTTCACGTCGTCCGTGAAGACTTTGCAGACTACCTCGGCGAAGCGATGGCCTTCGACGCGGCTCTCGGAGTTCTGATCGAAGAACTCGATCGAATCGGCGAGCTGGACAACACGCTGATCGCCGTCAGCGGCGACCACGGAATTCCTGGGTTCCCTAACGGTAAATGCAACCTCTACGACTTCGGCGCCGCCGTGCCGCTGGCGATTCGCTGGCCCGGCAAAGCTCCCGCCGGACGAGTCGTCGATGACTTCGTCTGTCTGCCGGATCTTGCCCCGACGTTTCTGGAAGTTGCCGGCGAAAAACCACTCGACGTGATGACCGGCCGCAGTCTCGTCAGCGTCCTGGCTTCCGAGAAAAGCGGACAGGTCGACAAGTCGCGCGACTCCGTGATCGTCGGCCGCGAACGTCACGTCGCCGCCGCCCGAACCGGCAACCTGCCGTATCCTCAGCGAGCGATCCGGACCAAAGACTTCCTCTACATCCGCAACTTCAAACCAGACCGCTGGCCGATGGGCACCGGTCCCGGCTACGGAGCACCAGCCGCTCCCATGCCGAGTGTCGACGCTCTGACGAACAACACGTTCGCCGCATTCGGAGACCTCGACGCCAGCCCGACCAAAGCCTGGATCGCCACTCATCCGAAATCAGAAGACGGCCGCTTCTTCAACATCGCCTTCGGCCGCCGCCCCAAGGAAGAACTCTTCGACCTGAGAACCGACGCCGACCAAACGAAAAACGTCGCCCAGGAAAAAGACTACGCCACCGTCCAGCAGGAGTTGTCCACTCGCCTGATGAAAGTCCTGAAAGAAACCGGCGACCCCCGAGTCACCGGCGACGGCACAACCTTCGACAAACCACCATTCTCCGGAAAATGGAAACGCCCCCAACGAAAACCACCGGCAAAGCCCAGGAAGTAACAGCCGGAATGTCGCTCATCGCTGCCTGGCTTCGTCGACAAAGTCCGGATGCACCCACACGACCTCGCGACGCTTGTTGAGGACTCGCACCAGTCCTCCGAGTCCAGCGTCCTGCTTCTTCAACATTGTTTGAAGCTCGCGGAAGGACGCTCCGTAGGCTTCGCGAGGGTACCCGTGATCTGGCTCGTCGATTTCCGGGCCGCCGGAAATCGAGGTCACCTCATCGATGCCGGTCAGCGTCAACTTGAACAGTTCACGCCCCAGGTCGAGGTCAGCGGAGATCTCGTTGACCGTTTCGGCGCCAAGCACGACTTTTGTCGTCGCGTTCACGACGGGCAGGACGGCACCCAGAGTACGCGAGACAATCCTGAGTGCCGGGCCGTATT
The DNA here is from genome assembly GCA_047611045.1 of Planctomycetaceae bacterium. Taxonomy (GTDB): domain Bacteria; phylum Planctomycetota; class Planctomycetia; order Planctomycetales; family Planctomycetaceae; genus JABMPE01. The sequence continues at coordinate 6,787 of JBLFXD010000344.1, forward strand.
TCCTGAGCCAGTCTCGCGGTTTCTCCAGCCGATAGACACCCGCGTTCTCGTCTTTCCACAGAACGGGCAGCGGCAGCCGGGAGTGTTCGCACCACAGCGTCAGGCGGAATTTCTGTGTCGCCCAGCCCGGGTTGTCGAGGAAACCCGTGTCCTCCGGAGTCAGGCTGAACAGCCGCGGGCCTTCCCGGCCTTCGTCCACCAGCATCTGCATCAGGATGGCAAACTGCTCGTCGGCCTGACTCATCAACTTGTGGAGTTCGCGGAACCGGAGCAGGTCTTTGTGATCTTTCCCGTGAAGCTGCTCACGCAATTCGTCTCGCACCTTCTCCATGATCGCGTCGCGGATCTTCACGACGTCCAAATCGGAAAGTTGCGGAGACGGTGCACGTGTGATCGTCGAGTTCTGAAGCAGACAGTCGATCGGCTGCCATTTCTTGCAGCGTTGGCCGTCGATGACTGCATCACACGGATACTCCGGTCGACCCTCCAGGCAGACGGGGCGCGCATT
>JBLFXD010000345.1:0-7286 GCA_047611045.1 Planctomycetaceae bacterium
GAGGTGAGCAGCAAACCCCTGATGCCGTAACAATCGCCCCGCCACTTAGCTGCAGCCATTGCCGCCGACTCAGAGGTGTATTGATCATCTCGGGGTGTTGCTGCATCGCCAACCTCGAACAATAAGAGCTGGCACCGGCTGGCCAGTTTCAGCGAACACGTTCGCTCAGGATTGCCAGTCTCGGCGAATCTTCACGGCCACCGTTGGGTCGAGCATCGCGGCCGTGGCAATGTGAACAGACTCTGCCCCTGCCTGAAGACAACTTCGAACGTGACTACCGGTCGAAACTCCGCCAACGCTGATGATACGCACGTCGTCTCCCCGTTTGTGGATCAGATCGGAAAACAACCGCGTTTGCTGCAACGACGCGTCGAAGGTTGCCTCGCCACAGATTCCTCGCTGCTGGCCATCAAACAGCAACTTGCCATCTTTACCTTCGATGGTCGTTGCGACGCTATTCGTCATGGCAATGGCCGTCGCAAACGGCCCGACTGACTTAAGAAGTTCTTCGGCATCGGCGGCGGCTGTCGTGTGTCCGATTTTCAGAATCAACGGTCGATCACCAATCGTCTGCCGCACGGCTTCGGCGACTTGTGCCGCCTCGGCGGGATTCTGGTAGAGCTGACCGTCGCAGGTCTCGACGTTGGGGCAGGAGAAGTTGGTCTCGATCGTGTCCGCTCCGGCGTCGACCGCCCACTTCGCACACAAGGCGTAATCAGCGGCCAGGTCATCGATCGACCAGCCCGGCTGCACAGTCCCCACCACAGAAATAGACAACAGTTTGCCGCCCGCAAGACGGTTGCGGGTTTCTTCGACATCCCGCCGCCAGAGGTCCGGATCGGCCGATGGCATCCCGAAACTGACAGCCCAGCTTCCGCTGGCTGAGGCGGACTCGGCCAGCCGTTGCTCGCCGCCGGTGAGTTGACCTGTCTCGACCGAAACGAGATTCGGCAACGGATAGCAGTCTCGCTGCGAACTTCTGACCGTCTTATAGGTCAACACGTCGAAGCCCAGCGACGCGTAGTACAGCACCCATTTGCCGTTGAGCAGCGGTCCGGCCGGAATTCCCAGTGGTGACGGTACCTTTCGACCGCAGAAGGTCCAGTCCTGGCCAAACGTCGGTACTTCAACGTCGACCGGCTCGGGAGCGTTTTCGTAGTTCCATCGGTACGTCTGCGTCGGGTCATATCGGGGATGGGATGTTCCAACCGTCATCGTAGTTGCAATTCTGCTGGAGCTTCGGCGGCCGTTCGGTTGCCCGCAAAGTCTAACTGATCGTCAGAATCAGCAAACTTTGACACGCCACGCTGCCGATAGAAACTGTGAATGATTTCTTCCGGGGAAGGAATGCGCCGACCGTTCTGGCCTTCGAAAGCCAGCAAACATTAACACGTCCGGCCAAGCTGGTTCTCCCAAATGCGTATCAACTTTGCCCTGAGATTTGCTCGACCTCTGACGCTTGCGAGTGTCGGTCTCATCTTACTCGCCGCTGGCTGCTCGCGTTCGTGGTACCGCCAACAGGCCGATCATGAAGCCGCGGAGCTGGTCGCCGAGAAGACTCTCACAGCGAACGCTCCGATCGAGAATGGCCCCTTCTCAATTGTGCCCGGAGCAGAATCCCGGCTGCATGATCCGACCGATCCTGATCATCCTCCGCTGCCTCCGGACGATCCCGCGTCGCACGACCTGATGCACGATGTCGACGGAAAAGAGGGCTTCGCAGACTGGCACGAAAACGGTGAACTACAGCACGTCGATTTTGAAACGTGGAGAGAATGGCTTCCGCGCGACGACGATGGGACAGTCGCTCTGAACATGGCTGACGTTGTGAAAGTCGCACGAACCCATTCGCGATCGTTTCAGCAGGAACGCGAAGACCTTTACCTGTCCGCGCTGGATGTGGCGTCTGAAAGGTTCCGCTTTGACACTCAGTACTTCGCAGGCAACGACACCGACTTTCGTCACGAAGGAAAAGACCGAAGCGGCAACAGCCAACTGACGACGACCACCGGAGCCAGTCTTGAGCAGATGTCGGCGACGGGGACGACGCTTGTGGCGGGACTGGCCAATTCGCTGATGTGGCAATTCTCGGGGTCAGGTTCTGAAGCCATTGGCACCCTGCTCGACTTCAGCATCGTTCAACCGCTGCTGCGTTTCGGAGGTCGTGCCCGAGTTCTGGAACGGCTGACTCAAAGCGAACGAACCCTGCTCGCCAATGTTCGCCAGATGGAACAGTTCCAGCAGGGCTTCTTCGTCAACGTCGTCACGGGACGCAACTCTGGCAGTGGACCGATCCGGCGTGGCGCGGTGGGTCAATCGGGACTCGGTCTGATCGCCGGGCCGCCGAGCGGTCGAACTGGCGCTTCGGACGCTGGCGGCTACCTCGGGCTGCTCCAGGATCTTCAGCAGATTCGGATTCAGGAAACCAACGTCGTCGGTCTGCGAGAAAGCCTTGCCGTACTGGAGGCAACGTACGACGCCGGGCGGCTTAACAAACTCCAGGTCTTTCAGGCACGCCAGGCACTGTACAACGCGCAAAGTAGTCTGCTGTCATCGCGAGCGGCCTATCAAACGAAACTGGACAGCTTCAAGATCGACATCGGTCTGCCACCCGACGTCCCTCTGCGAATACAGGACACACTGCTCGACCGATTCAATCTGATTGACCCGACCATGACCGCTCTACAGGACGCATTCAGCGATCAGGTCTTTCGTGTTTTGCCGCAACGAGAGCCACCACCGCAAGCCGAGCTGACCGACACGCTGCGACGAATCAAACAACTCAAACCGGAAATCAACCGCCAGATCGCCAACCTGAAATCAGACCTGGTGAATCTGGAAGTGAACTTACCGTCGCGCGCCGAACAATTGCTTCAACTGAAAGTCCGCACGGAGACGCAGCAGGCGGACGTTGACTCACGGATTTACGACGTGGATATTTTTCGAGAACGAGTCCAGCAGCTCGCGATCAGGCCCGACGCTCTTCAGGAAGACTTCGAAAGGTCGTGGATCGCGCTCGACCTGTGGAAAGAGAAACTCGAATCGCTGGAGAATGATGAAGCTCGTAAACAGCTTGCGGAACTTGCAACCGAAATGTCTGGTCGACTTCTCGAACTGTCACTTGATCAGGCGGCCGCACGGCTTGAAGGGATCACTCTTTCGCCGATCGACGTGCAACCGGAAGCCAGCATCGAGATTGCGCGCGCTAACCGGCTGGACTGGATGAACGCTCGAGCCAACCTCGTCGACGCCTGGCGGCAAATCGAATTTGACGCCAACGAACTCGAAGCCGATCTCGACCTGGTCATCAGTGGCGGAGCCGGACAAGTTGGCAACAACGCCAGACCGCTCGACGTCGAGAATGGCGTTCTGAGATTCGGACTGCAGTTTGATTCTCCAATCACGCGTCTGGTCGAAAGAAACCGATACCGCGAAACGTTGATCAACTATCAGCGCGCTCGACGAGACTACATGCTGTTTGAAGATCGGGTTGCTCAGAGCGTGCGTAACACGCTGCGAATCGTGGAGCTGAGTCAGTTGAACTTTGAAGTTCGCCGTGCGGCGGTCCAGGGTGCCATCGCTCAGGTCGATCTCGCAAGGCTTCGAGTCAGTCCGCCACCAAAGGATGCCAACCGAGTAACAACGTTTTCGCCCACCACCGCGCGAGACCTTGTGTCGGCCCTGTCCGATTTGCTCGACGCGCAAAACGATTTCCTGAACGTGTGGGTCAACTACGAAGTCGTCCGAATGCTCGTCGACTTTGAACTGGGCACCATGAGGCTCAACGAAGATGGGCTCTGGATCGACCCTCAAACTTACGAACAGTCGGACCGCAAAGAATCGCTCGATCAGGAGTTACCCTCCGGTCCCGCCGAAAATAAGGCTGCCGGAAACGGTCCGACCACTTCTCACTGGAAGCCGACGGTGCGGCGTTGAAGCTTTTGAAGAGTGCGTCGCGACGCACCACCGAAACACTGGCTCAGGAAAGCGGCGAATCGCGATCGACAAGGAATGGATTCTGCGGAGCCGTTGTTGGTTTCTGAAGCAGTCCGTCGGGCACGGAATCTGAATCTCGGGCACGGTCTGCGAAGAGATTGCGAGTCGCCTGGATCGATCGGTCAGAGAGCCCGGCACCAAAGATCTGACGAAGCTCGTTGTCCGGCAGAGTTTCCTCGTGCGGCAAATCTTCGATTCGAATACGACTCATAACGAACTCCGTGGGAGCGGCGGCCCGCCAACTCTGTCAGTAAACCTGAAAGTAAACGCGTCAACTTCGGCTTTCGTTGAGCCGGGTAAGCGACGTCGCCACCGTTGTTGTTGCGCCGTTTTTCTGAAAATCTTTGAGATTTTGAGTCGGGTTTTGTCGTCATTCGGCCATGATGTCCGACTTTTCAAGTCTTGCGGAAACCTCGACCGATCGCAACCACTTACCAAACAGGGGCTTATCGCCAGGCAACTCAATAGAGGATCACGGCAGATCGAACGCTAAATATCGTCTGAGCCCAGATCAATTCCGTGGAATTCACGCCCCAGGTACAACGCAGCGATGGCTTTGAGCTTTTTCATAGTCCGATGGTGCCGATAGCGAATCTGGTTTGGCGTGACGCCGACCATTTCTGCAGCCTCTGAAACGCCGACTCCCTCCAGCGAACGGAGTCGGAAGATCTCGAAGTTCAGCTCGGAAACCTCGGCTTCCAGTTTCAGCACCATCGTCTGCAGCACGGCTTCGAGCCAGGCATCTTCGTACTGCGTTGAGGGATCCGGTTCTCGACCCGGCGGTTCAAAACCTTCCTGAATACTGTCTCCGAGCAGCGACAACGGTCGACGCGAACGACGTCGGAACATGTCCGTCGCGCGGCTGCGTACCAAAGCGAACAGCCAGGAACGCAGGCCGGCTTCGCTGGTAAACTGAAAGCCGACGAACCGTTTCGCGACTTCGCTCCAGACTTCCTGAACGCAATCTTCGACATCCGCTCCCCGGACGCCGCGAGCGACAGCAAATCGCCGGACCAGGACATCGTAGACGCGATAAAACTCGCTCCAAGCGGCAGTCAGCAGAGCGTCCGGAATCTGCTCTGCCACCACAGCGCGCAGGAATTCCTGAGTGTTCTCGACGAGTTCCCGATGTTCAACCTCTTCGGGCTGTCGCTCGTCCACGATGAACTTTCCGGTGCCAATGACTATTTCTAAGTGAGGTAGTAATTCCTGATTACTGTTTTTGCGAATTCTGTGCCTTCTTGTGGCTAGTCAGAATTCCATCGGAGACGTCGCCGCAAAACAGCACAGAAGACGCAAAACAAAAAATTCAGAATCAGTCTCGAAAGAGTGAATTCAACAGGCACGGACAGGTACTACGAGGGTGGTTTGATCAGGTCCCTCAAATAGAAATTCGAAACATGACTGCAACGGAACCTCGTTCAGCGAGAGTTACGACTGTCGTGGCGGAACGATAATTGAAGAGACGGGATTTGGCACCGTCGATTGGACCAGGCGAGTTCTAACTCACTCAAGCGGAACGATTCTGAGCCAGTTCACGCAAGTGTTTGACCCCGCCAGTTGCGGCCCCAGTTCCATCGTCAATCGGCCGTCGAAAACCTCGACCGTGACGGTTGTCTCTGCGAAATGTCCGGCGGCAGTTGGGACATTGTTCACCGCGACTTTGCCTTCGAACGAGACTTGATGCCCGGTCTGTTCGTGGCCCGAATCGCCGTTGCAGACCGTGACCAGCCATTTTCCGTTCGGCACCTGACACTCCCAATTCGCGATGTCACGTGTAAACAGAAAGGTGTCGCGGATTTCTTCAGGATAGAACGAACGGCGACGATTGTTTTTGCTGATTTCCTGAGTCCAACCGAAACCACGATTCGTCTCAAACGGCAATCCGGTGTCGTTCTGGTAGCCCGGCACGGCCTTCGATCCTTTGCCCGTAAAGTTGAAGCGCCGTATCGCGGAATTATTCGCCAGGTTTGGATCGGCAAATTCGTCTGGCAGACCATCCTGGTCAGCACGGGGCGGAACGACCGGTGGCCGCTCGATTTCCCAAACGACTGGCTCGGCAGGGGTAAACGGAATCGGATCATCGCGGTCCGGGATCCCATCGTTGTCAGCGTCGGTGTGACTCAATCGTTGGTACGGAACCAGCGGTAAATCTTTCACCGCATTCCACCACGCGATGCAGAACTCACCACGAGTCAGCTCACTGGTCGGTAATGCTGGAAGTTCGTCGGCAGCAATGTTTGTTTGACTGGCTGTCCGCACGTCAGCCAGCCACTCGGCAGTTGCCGGTGAGTTCGGTTCAAAGTCGACATCGGTTGGTTCCTGAGGAAGCATTCCTCGTGCAGCCAGGCGATTGATCGAGATAAACGCGGAATGATCTGCAGGCAGATCGCGAAACGGCCAAAGCTGAAGCGGCGTTGAATCGTCTTGCTCACCACACAGACCGTGTCGCACTTCTTCCAGACGAATTCGGTCATACGGAATCGCGCGAGGCTGGATGTCATTGCGAAGTGCCACAACGGCGGCGACTCCCGCAGCTTCCCCGATCGCGACGCACTGATCGTGCAGACGAATTGCCGCGCAGACGATGCTGCTGAATCCAACGTTTTTCTGAGCCCCCAGCAGACCGTCCATCTTCTCCGGAATCAGACTGCGGAGCGGAAACACCGATCGGTCACTGACGTGGTGCGTGTGCCGGCCGGGCTTTTCAAAGTCGACCCACGGACCAGAGTTGCCTTCGTCCCTTAAGTACGCCCGACCGGTTCGGTGGAAGTCGTAGTGAAACTGCCAGCAGGCCACGCCGTCTGGATAAAGAACGCGCGACATTCTTTCGCGAGCTGCCGTCTTCGTCGCGCCGTCCCTGTTGCGGCCGTCCTGCTCCCGCATCATGTACATTGCTTTGAGCCGGAGTCCTTCCCGGATGTACGGTTTCGGTGGCAGTTTGTCGGCTGTTTCAAATTCATCGCTGAGGTGAAATCTTCGAAAACTGTTGGCGTGCTGGTTCGCTCGCTCATGAACGAAGTTCTGCAGATGGAACAGCACACTCAGCGAGTGCCGCTTCGAATCGTCATAAACAATCTGACGTTGCTCGCGAGTCATTAGCACTATGTTCTTTTCAGACGCTCCTGGCTCGGTGGCCTCCAGCGCGTCCACAACATGCTTTGGCAGTCGCTCCAGCGGATAGTCCTGCCCGAGCATGTAGTTCAGCAGGATGCTCGTCTTACGATCGTTGCTCGTGTAGCCGTCGACGATCCGGCGAACCGTGTAAACCGACAACTGCCGAGGCGACG
>JBLFXD010000346.1:0-7284 GCA_047611045.1 Planctomycetaceae bacterium
CGAATTGCTCAAACCATTGCGAACTTTCGCCGACGCTCTGCCGGCCGTGCGGTACCATCACGAACGGTTGGATGGTTCGGGGTATCCGCTGGGGCTGCGAGGCGACGAGATTCCACTGTCTGCCCAGATCCTCGCCATCGCGGACGTCTACGACGCGTTGACGACAGACCGTGTTTACCGCAAAGCGTTCTCTCAGGCCTCAGCCTTCGAGATTCTTCGCGAAGAGACCTCGCGCGGCCTCCACAACCCGAAGCTGGTCGAAACGTTCCTTTCGCTGGTCCAGTCGTGGTAGCTCTGTTCGGGCGAAGGAAGATGTTGCTCGGCGCTGTCAGCAACGACTTAAGTCTGCCCATGCGAAGTTTGCCGGCCCTGGTGAGGGAAACCACTGCTAACCCCGTGACGGTTGAACTGCCTGTAATGGTTCTGCCGAGGGGCGTCGACAGAAACGAAGGATGTCCCTCACAGGACAACCAAACTCTCGGCGGTCACACACTTAACGTGACGCAATGACGCCAGACTGAGTCGGTCGAATGCTCAAGCCGACCCATCACGATCAATGGCGAGCCGTATCGAAGGACGCGAGAATCAAGGATGAGTCGTACGATGGAGTCAATTGCTCTCAGCGCCGCAGCTAACTCCCGATGGCTGATTGCCGCGATCACCGTGTGCATCGGAAGCGTTTGCGTGGGCGATGAATTGCCCGAACCGCTTCCTGTTTCTGTGACGTCGGATCAGCGGGTCGATGCGTTGATGCGGGAGTTGACGACGCTCAAAGGTCGGATTAGCCAGCTTGAGCAGAACTCCTACGCTGGCGACAGCGTTGTTCTGGACGATCCGCTCGAGGGCGAGGTGTACTTTGATGACGAAGTCAGCCTTGATGAGGACGAGGTTGCGCCACCGACTCACGTGCTGGCCAGACGCTGATTCGAGAACTTTCAGATGTCCGGTTTCGCAGCGTTCGACCTTCTCGCCACCGGAAAGGATGGCAAGAATGCCGAAGGCGGGTTCATCGTCAAAGAGACGACGATCTGGATTGAGCCGCAAGTCTGGGATGATATCTCGGTGTTCTTCGAGCTGCAGGTCAACCGTCTGGCCAAAGACGATTCGCTTGCCGCGCGAACTGGCGAAGTTCACGTTCATTTCCGGGACGTCTGGAAATCGGAATGCGGCGGCACCCTCGGTATCAAAGTTGGCCGCATCGATATTCCGTTTGGTGAGGAATACCTCTGGCAGGACTCAATCGACAATCCGCTGATCACACAGTCGGCAGCCTATCCCTACGGGTTCGACGAAGGCGTGCTGCTTTACGGGTCAACCGCTGACGGCCTCGGCTGGCTGTTGGCTGTCACGGACGGAACGGACGAACGCAGCATCGAAGACGAGTGGGACAAAGCGGTCAACGTGAAGTTTTACGGTTCACCGTCTGAGAACTTTTACCTCAGCAGCAGCTTTATGCGAAATGGCCGAGCGGCGAAGAGTGCCTTCGAATTCGGCGGCAGTCACTTCCAACCGGTCGGAGCGTCGCACCCGTCGACACTCGGACTGAGCCCGTCATCGCTCGTGGACGCTTTGCTCTACGAAGTCGACGCAAAACTGTCATGCGACAACGGGGCGTACATCGCGATGTCGTTCGGTCAGGCGTTTCAGGATGACAGTGTCAACGCGTTCGATCGAAAGTTTCTGTGGTACTCGCTCGAGGCTTTGCACCCACTGAGCGACAAGACGTACGTCGTCGCCCGCTTCAGCGACATCGGCACCTATGACTCCGGCGAAGGCTACCACTTCGACGGAAAGATCACGGCCGGCGGCAACTCAGCCTTCGGGTACGACGCAAAGCGATTTCAACGTCTGTCCGTCGGGCTCGGTTGGACCCCGAATCCGCGAACCGTGATCAAGGCCGAGGTCGGTAGCGACTGGTACGACGTCATCGATGCGTCCGCCTTCACACCGCGAGACGACGATCGCTGGCTGGCCGGCATGGAAGTCGTGCTCGCTTTCTAACCACCAAACGGCCCCACGTCTTACTTGCAAACTATTCGCGGCCCCTAGCAATCGGCCGCCTTCTTCCAACGGACTGGATGAAACTCATGAATGCTCGATTCATGACGGCAAAGATCTGGCACTCAATCCTGATCGCAGCCACACTGCTGCTGGCGAATTCGGATGCGCTGATCGCGGAAGAATTCTGGCTGCCTTCGATGAAGGAATTCGCCTCCGGGTTTCAGCATCTTGAACAGGACTGGAAGGCGAACGATCTTTCAAAAGTCGCCGAACATGCAGCGAAGATCAGTCGCCAGAGTCGGCTCCTTGGCCAGTCGCAAAACTCGATTCCGGCGGAGCAACGATCGTCATTCGCGTCCCATCTGAACACGCTGCACAGCCTGAACAATCAACTTGCCGAGAGTGCGACCGCTGGCGACGCTCGCTTTGCCGAATGGTATGTCAACGAAATTCGCCGCACGTGCGTGTCCTGCCATGCCGGATTTCGAGACCTCAATAATCTGGCTGGCTTCTACCCGGCCAAGGGCAACACCGTCATCGCCGACGTCAGTGTCTATTCGGCCGATGGACAGCCGAAGGGCGACAACTCCGGCTCGGTCGTCTTCATTGATGGACTTGTCAGAGCGGCGCAGAAAGGACAACCGCACCCGATTGTCTCGCAACAAAACCGGCAGTTCTCTCCGCGAGTTCTTCCGATTGTCCGAGACACGACCGTCGATTTCCCGAACGACGATTCGATCCTGCACAACGTCTTCTCGTTGTCGAAGACTCGCCGATTCGATCTCGACATTTATCAGCCAGGCAAATCGAAGTCGGTCAAGTTCAGCAAGCCGGGACTCGTCCGCCTTTACTGCAACATTCACCCGGAGATGAACTGTTCGATACTGGTTCTGAATAATCCATATTTTTCAACAACCGATCGCACCGGTCGATGCATCATCTCTGGAATTCCTGACGGCACCTTCAGCGTGCGGACCTGGCAGGAACTTGGCGGCGAAGCTCGGCAGCGAGTGACCTTGTCCGGTTCGAGCGTCGTGCAGTTGCCCTTGAAAGTTCAGGAAGCCTTGCCCACCGAAACAAGTACGGACTGCCGTACTCGAAGCAGGGCAAATACAAATGAAGTTTCGCAGTGTTCGAGCCAAATTGTTCGTCGGGATGGGCACGGTCATCGCCGCCTTCGTGCTGATGTCTCTGCTGATCGTCACGCACGTTGCTGACGAATTCGGCGAAGAAGAAATCGGCCGAAACCTACGATTTGCCCGCGACGCCTTTCAGGGCTACATGCAGAGCCGCCAGCAACTGCTGCAGGATAAGGGCCGCTCGCTGGCAGACGCGCCGTACCTGAAAGCAACGCTTTCGATCGAAGATCTTGATCACTAAACCGCGTTCTACCTCGCTTCGCAACTCACCGAAGTCGGTCAGACGGATCTGCTCTTGTTGCTGGACTTCGAAGGGAATCTGTTAGCCGACGCGATTGCAGAAGACAGAACCGATGGCAGCCTGCTCGGCCAGCCGCTCACCGAGCGAGCATTGAATGGCGAAGAGGGCTGCGCGTTCTGGTCGTACCACGAAGAGGAGTTCCTAGTCACTGCTTCGCCGGTGGCTGTTGGCGAATCGTTGCTGGGAGTGCTGGTTCTCGGACAGAGAATCGATCAGGAATTCGCCGACCACGTGCGACAAGCGACTGGCCGAGACGTGCTGATCTGTTATCAGGAAAAGTGTCTGGCCGAATCCAAATCGGCTCGATCATCGTCATCGGCCGACGAAACCCAGGCGGTACTAACGGAGCTGCGTGCTCGGAATGCCGGCGTCGAAGATGTCGTCCGCCTCGAATTCCCTGGCCATACAACGCTTTACTCAAGTCTGAAACTCGGCGACGTGCGCATCGTGCTTTCCCGCCGGCTTGACGACTTTGCCGGACTATCTCAGCGTGCCGGAGGCTGGTTGCTGCTACTCGGTTGCGCGATCCTGATCGTGGCCGTTGGCGTTTGCCTGGGAATATCGAAACGACTATCGCAGCCGATCGCCGAAGTCGTACGGGCGTCTCAAGACATGGCTGCGGGAAATTTGTCGACCGAAGTCTCCGTGCGAGGCAATGACGAACTCGCCACTCTTTCCTCGTCCTTTAACACGATGGCACGACGTATCGAAACGCTCGTCAGAGATGTCCAGGCAGCGGCCGACATTGCACAGTCGGCGAGTCAGGCGAAAAGTAACTTTCTCGCCAACATCAGCCACGAACTCCGGACGCCGCTCAACGAAATCATCGACTTCAATGGTTTGCTGCTCGAACAGGCAGAAAGTGGCTGCAACGAACCATCGACTGAGCAGCTGGAATGGCTCGGCACAATCGACAGTAGCAGCCAGCGCCTGCTGGCAATCGTCGATGACATTCTCGACGTCGCCCGAATCGAAAAAGGACATCTGGAAATTGAGCTGTCGCCCTGCAACCCTCGGACGATTCTTGATGACGTGATCGCAAAATTCGAACCGGCTGCCAGCGACGACGGTCTGACGCTGACTCTGCAGGCAGACTCAAACCTCCCCGACGTGATCTCCAGCGACGAGTTCCGACTGAGTCAACTGCTGTCGAACCTTGTCGAGAACGCCATCAAGTTCACAAAGTCGGGATCGGTCACGGTTACTGCAGAAGTCACTCACGACAGCCCGCAGCGACTCCGACTGACAGTTATCGATACCGGAATCGGCATCCCGGAAGATCGCCGTCACGCGATCTTCGAGCCGTTTGTCCAGGCAGACGGATCCCTGACTCGCGAGTTCGGTGGCACCGGACTCGGTCTGACAATCAGTCGGCAAATCGCCGAAGCACTCGGTGGATCGCTCACCGTCTCCAGTCAAGTCGGCCGAGGAAGCGTCTTTGTCTGCGAAGTTGAAACCGGCCTCAGCGGCGATCCTGGTCAGCCGGACGAACTGCCAGACCATCACGACATTCCGACCGAAGCCGCTGCTCACTCCGGCGATAAGCCCGCAGAATCTCGCCCATCCGAAAAAGAGCAAGCACCGCGGGATGAAGACGCCCTCGAAGAAATCCGGCTGAGCGGAAGCATCCTTGTCGTGGACGACGGTGATGCCAATCGGCGGCTCGTTTCGCTGATTCTGAGAAAGTCGGGTGCGATCGTCGCGGAAGCTGTCAACGGTCAGGAAGCAATCGACAAGTTCTCCGCCGAGCCGTTCGATCTGGTCGTGATGGACATGCAAATGCCCGTCCTGGACGGCTATGAAGCGACGAAGGAGTTGAGACGTCGAGGCGCCAGCATTCCGATCATCGCCATGACCGCTCACGCGATGAACGGCGATCGCGAGAAGTGCGAGGCGGCTGGATGTTCGGATTACCTGACCAAACCTGTCACGCCGCGAGATCTCGTCACCGCTATCTCAAACGCGCTGGCTGGCTCACAAGATTCAGCCAGAGACACGACCGGAAGCGGCAGCTGGCACATGGCAAAAAACGTCCAGTAGGCACGGTCGCTTACCAAGTGCGGTCTCGACCGATCGTCGCGTTCAGTTTTCACGTTCCCGCCGAAACTCGAAGCAAAGTTGTTTCTCAAGGCGGGCGACGTCCGCAGCAAACTCAGGCACGCCAGCGACGTTTCGGGTCTCATGAGGATCCGTTCTGTGGTCGTACAATTCTCGATGCACGACCTTGCCGTCTTTCTTCGCTTCCCAAACGACGAACCGGTAACGATCAGTTCGTAACGCCCGGCCGGTGTACTTTCCGCCGTACCGTGCGTATTGGGAAAGTGCGAAGCCGCCGTCTGACGCTTCGGGGTTTCTGAGTGTCGATGCAAGACTTTCGCCTTCGAGATGATCAGGACTCGCGACGCCAGACAGTTCGCAGACCGTCGGGTAAAGGTCGACCAACTCGGCAATCGATTTCGTTCGGCCAGCTTTGATGCCCGGCCCGGCGATGATTAAAGGAACTCGTGTTGCGATCTCAAAGTTGGTCATCTTGCCCCACGCACTCTGCTCACCAAGATGCCAGCCGTGATCCGAGCAAAAAACAATCAACGTGCTGTTCAGTTTGCCTGTTGCTTCCAGCTCGTCGAGCAGTTTCCCGATCTGAGCATCAACATAACTCACGCACGCGGCGTAAGCCTGCAGCAGCTTGAGCTGAATTGCGGTGTCGATCGGGCCGTGGTAAGGAACTCCCTGGTAGCTCCGCATTTCGTAGCCGTTCCACTCAACGGCCTGCTCCCGGGACGGTGGGTTCGGCATTTTGAAATTCACTCGCTTCGCAGCACCGACATAACCGTCAGAATTGAACCACGCCATGACAGGCGACCTCTCGGGCGGATTCGGATTCTTCGCCAGCCACGATTCATCCGGCCGGTACATGTCGAAGTAACGCTTCGGCGCGACGAATGGCAAATGCGGCCGCCGATAGCCAACCGCCAGAAACGTCGGCTGCTTCGAATCTCGGCGTCGCATTACGTCGATGACCTGCCGAGTCATCCGCCCGGCGAAGAGGTGATCGTCAGCAACGTCCGGACTCTGCATCACCGGACAGGCAAATCGCTCGGCAATAGTCGTCGGCTTAGAAACGTCTTCAGCATCGACGACTTCGAGCATCTCGCCCGGCCGACCCGGAGACGCAGGAACAGACCACTCGTCATCGACGTGCCAGCCATCGTGATCGATCTTGCCAAAACTCTGAGCGTGATAACCGTGATTATTCAGCCACCGCGACATCGAAGCAGCATCCGGCCGCCGCTTTCGAAAATCTCCGACGTCCTTGTCCCGGTTGCTGAAGACCCCAATCGAATTCGGCCGCAACCCGGTCATCAACGACAGCCGTGAAGTCCCACACTTCGCGTACTGACAATAGGCCCGCTCAAACACAACTCCCAGCCGAGCCAGCCGATCAATGTTCGGCGTCCGAATCCGGGCATCGCCATAACACCCCAACATAGGCCGCAGATCGTCCACCACGATGAGCAACACATCTGGCTTCGGAGATGACTCGAAAGCGTCGGCCGGGGGCGAACTCGCGACGAAAACAAACACAGCTACCCATGAACGTACTTCGCGATCAATTCGCATAATCCTGTCCTGCTTTCTTCGCGGCGTTCGGTTCTCAAGTTCCGACCGATGATTCCTGAGGCGGGTTATTGCAAAAGTATGTCCCACAAGGCGTAAATACAGCTCGTCGGTGACGTACTCGGCGATCCTCTGATTGACGAGGTTGACGCAGATTTCGGCCAGCAGAATGACCAGGTGCGGCCAGCCATCGGCCATGTCCCGCAGCTGCTGAATACCGTCCGG
>JBLFXD010000347.1:0-7283 GCA_047611045.1 Planctomycetaceae bacterium
TTGAGTTGCTCTGGTTCGATCTGCTGGCCGCCGCTGTGGCTGCGAGAGTTGCTCCCTGCATCGCCAGATTGAAATCACCGCCGCTTGCAGAATCGGTGACGGCTGGTGGCGATGAAGCTTCGGCCGCTGGATCGAGCTGTCGCGGGGGATCTTCAAGCGAGTTCCGCGACGACCCGAATGGCTGCAGCGGTTCGGGAGTCGCCGGTTCTGACTGGTAAGGTCGTGAAGCGTCGGGTGAGAAGTCTGTCATCTCAGGCCGAGGCTGATTGGCAGGTTGTGCGAGCGCAGACTCAATGGCCACTGGCGGAGCGTAGTTGGATGCTGCGTGCTCACGCCGACGCGCCGCATCGCTGACAATTGCGGATCCACCCGAGGCAGGCGCGGCCGGTCTGTCCTGAAAGTTGTTCGCGGCGCCCGCATCGATCGCAGGGCTGCCACTTATCGGCTGCTGCGGAACAAAGGCTCGCCCCGAAAGTTCTGGCGTCGGTTCGTCCAGCGGCACCGACGAAGGATCGGTCAGGAGTTGCTTGACGAATGTTTGCTCGTCAGGCGTTAGATCAAGGTTTTCAGTTTGACCCGTCGACGATGGCGGGGTGCTTTCGATCGTCGGAACGCGTGCTCGTCCTGGTGCGGCTCCGTATTGATTGCTTCGATTATCGGATGGGCCAGTCAATGGCTGTTGAACAACCGGGCCTGCAGGGCGCATGGTCTGCTGAGGTGTCGCTGCTTGTCGACCCGCTTTAACAGGGGTCGGCAGGTTGTCTGGCAGTCGCGACGGATCGACCATTGCTGGATCGAAGGCCAGGACCGTCCCCGTGGCAAGTCGTGAATCCGGTAAGACGCGGACGGACTGCCGCTGCGTGATCGCTTTGACAAAGTTGACGACGCTCGGATCAAGGCCCAGGTGGCGAGTCACCCAGCGGATGGTTGCTCGTTCGGCGGGGATGGGCATGACAACCGGGTATTCTCGGATTCCGGTGATGGCCAGCGTGACGTCGGCGGCTTCTGAAGCGGTTTGTCCGTGAGTCCCTCGATGGATAATTCGGCCCTGGTTCAGTTTTCCGTCGACGACGACAATGTCGCCCGGAGCCAGTCTCTCCAATGAGTTTGGTTTGTAGAACGTCGACTGAACGGTCCGCCCGTCGCGAACGATGCGAATCGGACCTCCCGCTGTCGGGGTCAGACCGCCAGCAAGCTTCACAACGTCTACAAGGAGCGGCGTCGTGATTAACGCTTCGTAGCAGTTCGGGCGGGCGATGTGCCCCATGATGGTGAAGTGGTGCGGGCCGTTGGCTGATCGAGCGACACCGCCTTGCTTCTGCAAACCATTGAACACCTGACCGAATACGGCGTCCGCCTGCAGCCCGAAGGCTGCAAGGATAGCCAGATTCAACCAGATTGGTCGCAGAACTGACATTTGTGACCGTCCTCTTGGCGAGGCAATCCTGAGAGGGGAGACTGAATTCCGAACTGGTGGGGGACACCGAACGGAATGAGCGAGGAGTGGGGACCCCGCACAATCAGCACCATCGTCAAAGTTTGACATCGATCCTGAGGCAATCTGCGGGCGACAGTTCAGGAATTCACAAAGTCTTTGCCAGAATTGGCGGCTCCACGCCACAGTCGGTGCAGAGCGTAAAGGGCGCAACGCCTGCGACTTTCGTTGTGATCCGTCACCAACCTCTCACGAAATGACGAATCCGGTGTTCGAGGGTGGAAGGCCGATCGTGATGCGGGCAGAATGCCAGCCGCGACGGATGATGGCCGTCGCGGAGTCCATTATTTTCTCGGACAGAACAGAGAATGGATACGAAACCGCTAAGGCTGATCCTGCTCAAACGAGACAGCAGCGACCGCATCGAACACGCGGCTCAGCAGCTGACGCAGTTTCTCCATTCTCACTCAGATACCGAGTTACTCACGGTTGCGGTCATTGAGGAGCTCGATCCGGCGACCCTGGACGGTTCGGAAGTCGCGGTGGTACTCGGTGGCGACGGAGCGATCATTCGAGCGTGCCGACAACTCGGCCAACGTCAGCTTCCGATCATCGGGATTAACCTTGGCAGGCTGGGGTTTCTAGCGGATTTAACGCCCGACCTCTTTAGGGAGCGGTTCGACGAGATCAGCACGCGAAGTTTCGACGTCGTCGAGCACCTGATGTTTCAATGCACGATGACGCGGCCCGACGGTGAATCGAAGTCGTGGCTCGGTGTCAACGAGGTCGCTGTCAGCGCGGAAGCAACGCTGCAGATGGTCGAGGTTGCACTCAGCATCGACGACGCGCCGGTCACAACGTACAGCTGCGACGGCCTGATCATCAGCACTCCGGTCGGATCGACCGCTCATAGCCTGTCAGCGGGTGGCCCGGCCATTCGGCAGGATCTGCCCGTCGTCGTGGTCACTCCGATCTGCCCGCACACGCTTTCGAATCGCGCGTTGGTCGACGACGCAAACCGTCGTTACCGCTTGGAACTTCCGTCTGCGAGGACGGAAGTCGTCCTGGTCATCGACGGCCAGATCCGAGTGCCGTTTCAAGTCGGAGACCGCGTTGACTTTCAGAAAGCCGACGTCACCTTCAAGCTGGCCCGGCTGGCCGGTCATAATTACTACAGCGTGCTGGAGAAGAAGCTCGGTTGGAGCGGCCAGCCCCGTTACTCTGCCGACGACTGACTGGTCAGACTGTAGGGTGCGTCTTGACGCACAAACTCAGAACAACGATCGAATGAACGGTGCGTCGAGACGCGCCCTACGACCTCGGTAGCATGGCGTTGAACTCCGCCCCGCAACGAATTTGAAATCATGGCTGAATCGAAACAACGACGAGCACTCATCACTGGTATCTCCGGCCAGGATGGCTACTACCTGACTCGCTTTCTGCAGGCACGTGACTACGAAGTTCACGGCATCGTTTCGTGTCGCGCTCCAGGTATCGGCGAAGCCGGCGAGCGGCTTTACTACGCCGATTTGGCCGATGGATCGAACCTCGGGCAGATCCTGGATAAGGCTGCGCCGGACGAAGTCTACAACCTCGCCGCGCAAAGCCATGTTCGGTTGTCGTTTGACCTGCCTCAGTACACGGCCGACGTGACGGGGGTTGGCGTGTTGAGAATGCTCGACGCGATTCGCGAATACCAGCAACGAGCCGGCAGGCAGGTTCGCTTCTATCAGGCGTCGTCCAGCGAAATGTTCGGCAAAGTCGTCGAGACGCCACAGTCTGAATCAACGCCGTTCTACCCTCGCAGCCCGTACGCCTGTGCCAAGGTTTATGCCTACTGGCAGACAGTCAACTATCGCGAGTCTTACGACATGTACGCGGTCAACGGGATCCTCTTTAACCACGAATCACCAAGACGTGGCGAAGCGTTTGTGACTCGCAAGATTTCGAAGGCGGTCGCTCGAATCAAACTCGGCCTGCAGGACAAACTGAGTCTCGGCAACATCGACGCGCAACGCGACTGGGGTTTTGCCGGCGACTTCGTCGAAGCCATGTGGCTGATGCTTCAACAGGACGTTCCCGAGGACTTCGTCGTCGCCACCGGCAAGGTTCATTCGGTCCGCGATTTCCTCGACGCGACATTCGGGCACGTCGGGCTGGATTGGGCAGACCTCGTCGAAACCGACCAGAACCTGTTCCGCCCCGCCGAAGTCGACCTGCTTTGCGGCGATGCCACAAAAGCTCGCGAGAAGCTCAACTGGCAGCCGAAAGTCAGCTTCGAAGAACTGGCCAGAATGATGGTCGACAACGACCTGAAACTGGCCCGGCAGGAAGCCGGTTTGTGACTGAGTGGCTCGTTTGTGATTGACTGGGTGGCTGGGGTCGAGCTTGCAAGCCCCCCAGCTTTATCAGGAACCTGAATGAGAGTCTTCGTTTCCGAGTTCGTCTGCGGCGGTGCCTGGCCGGAAGAAACACTGGACAGTTCGCTGGCCATCGAGGGCCGCGCGATGCTGGCGGCACTCGTCGAAGACCTGCTGAGACTCCCTGGCGTCGAGGTCGCAACCACGTGGGACGAGCGGCTCGGATCGTTTCCGCTCGGACCAGTTTCAACGCTCTCCGTCACGCAGATTTCTTCACCGCACGACGAGCGGCAAGCCTTCGAACGATTATGTGAACAGTCCGACGCCGCTTTCGTGATCGCTCCGGAGTTTCACGACATCCTCGCCGACCGAGTCAGAACAGCGTCGGCGCGAACTCGGCTGGTGGGATGTGACTTCGAGGCAACGGCGCTGTGTAGCGACAAGCTCACGCTGGCAACGTTTCTGCACGAAGCCGGCATTCCGACAATCTCGACCGAAGCATTTGAACCGCCGGGCCAACCGCACTCGGTCGAGGATGGCGACTCAGCATTCCCCTGCGTGATCAAACCCAAAGACGGCGCCGGCTCGTTGCTGACGTTCAAAGTTTCAAACTCAGAAGAGCTCGCCGCCTTGTCGAGACAGCTTCGGACCGACGGCGACGGCTTCAATTTCGTGCGGCAACCATTCATTGAAGGAGTCGCGATTTCGTGTGCAGCGATCGTGTCCGCAGGGCAGGGCGGTGAGTCCGACTGTTTGAGAATCGACGTGCTGCCTCCCTGTCGGCAGATCCTGTCAAACGACGGCTGCTTCACTTACGCAGGTGCTGAGTATCCTCCACCGATCGCAGCTGCCACGAAGGATAAGGTCGAACGCCTCGTCCGACGCTGCTGTTCGTTGATTCCCGGTCTGAACGGCTATGTCGGATTCGACCTGCTCGTGCCTCACGCGGAAAGCTCCGAGCCGATCGTCGTCGAGATCAACCCTCGCCTGACGACAGGGTTTCTGCTCTGGCAGAAAATGTGCACCGACAATCTCGTGGCACGAATGCTTGCCCCGACCGACGACGACGCGACGCCCGAAAGTTCGCTGTCGTGGAAATCTGCCCCGGCCGCCATCAGAATGAGTTCGCTTCCGGACTAATTAAAGAGTGCCATCTGTTTTTTACGTTTATTGTCACCTCGCCCCCGTGGGGGAGAGGTCGCGGTTTCAGCCGCGGGTGAGGGGGCCTTCGCGGCTGAGACCGCCACTTGTTCAACTGCCATCACCCGGTTGCCCCACCCCTGATCACGGAATTGCAAGGAGCCATCATGCGTCATCTGAATTGCCGAGTTGTGCTGCTCATCGTCGTCGCGTTCTTCCAGGGAGTGGCCACAGGTCAGGCTCGCGAGTTTGCTTACGTTTCGCTCGACGGAGAAAACCGCATCGCCGTCTACTCGGTCGACGAAAAGACCGGGGAGTTGTCGCCGCGACCCGATGTCGAAACGCCGAGCCCTCCCGGCGGCCTGACATCCGATCCGAAGAATCGATTCCTGTTCGCGTCGCTCCGCCGAGCCGGTCGGCTGGCCAGTTTCCGCATCAACGACGACGGCGGGCTGACTCTGATCAACACGGTCGAAGCTGGTGCCGATCCGGCTTACGTCGCGACGGACCGAACCGGGCGGTTTCTGCTGACGGCTTATTATGTTGCCGCCAAGGTCTCTGTTCATCGAATCGGCGAAGACGGTTCACTGAGCGAAAAGCCGCTGCAGGAAATTGCGACGGACACCAAAGCTCACGCCATCATGACCGATGCTGCGAACCGGTTTGCGTTTGTGCCTCACACCGGACCAAACGCCATTTACCAGTTCCACTTTGACGGAAAGACCGGACGGCTTTCGCCCAACGAACCACCGATCGTCAACACGGGAGCGAACACCGGTCCGCGGCAGTTGGCGTTTCACCCGAGGCGTGATCAGGTTTTCTTTGACTACGAACAGGGCAGCGCCATCGCCTCGTTCAAGCTTGATCGAAAGACCGGTCAACTGGCCTTCCTCGAGCGGCTGCCGAGCATCCCCGCCGACTTCACAGAAACAAACAGCAACGCCCGCATCGAGATTCACCCTTCGGGCGAGTTCGTCTACGTCGCCAACCGAGGCCACGACAGCCTCGCCGGCTACCGAGTCGACTCGCAAACCGGCAAGCTGACCAGCCTCGGTCAGACACCCACCGAGCCCACCCCGCGAGGCTTCACCATCAACCCAACAGGCCGCTACCTCTACGCAGCCGGCCAGTCTTCCGACCGCCTCGCTGCCTTCCGAATCAACCGCGAAACCGGTGCCCTCACCCGCTTCGCCACCTACGATGTCGGCAAACAACCCTGGTGGGTCCACGTCGTCCGCCTACGCTGAGCAGACAATCCTGGGTGGCCCGATCACGTGTGGTTGGGTGCCGCAGGCACAAGACGACCGCGCTCTCAGCAATCGATGAAACCGTCGGCGCAATCCCAATAGCACACCGACGAAGAAGCATCCAGTCGCTGAGAGGCTGTGTATTTTTTGTAGGCTGGAACAAGCTCCGCGCAGTTCCGGCAGCCAAGAATCAAGGCCCGTTCGAATTGCCGGAACTGCGCAGAGCTTGTTCCAGCCTACTGTCATGCCAACTGGAAACGCACAGCCTTTTCGCCGCAGACACAAGACGACCGCGCCCTCAGCGATCGATCGAACCGTCGGCGGCAATTCAGATTGCGCACGAACGATGAGGCATCTTGTCGTTCCGCGACCCAGACATTCTGGCTGGGCCACCTCGCGATTTGTTTCTGAAACAAATTCGTGCGTCTCGACGCACCAACCACCAGAAGTTGTGAGTGGTGCGTCAAGACGCACCCTACTTCACTGAACAAAATCGGGCGGTGTCCGCGCAGCGTGGATGCCTTCTTAGGTGCCAGCTTCGTCAGCCGCGATCCGCAGACACGAAAACGTAATGTATTCGTTGGTTGGAGTTGAATTGTCCGCTTCGGGACCAGCCAGCCAAGCATCCAATGCATCGTCGTATTCGGCGAGAAAGGTTGCCAGTTCGTTCCGTTCTTCATCGTCAAGGGATTCCAACATCTCCGATCGGTATCCGTCGTCGGAGACGCCGTACTTTTCGGCGAGCGGAATGAGACGCCGAAACTCCGGCGGAACGCGTTCGGCGTCGAGCTTGGGCGGTTGAGCTTCAGCATGTGGAAGTCGATAGCCCATGGAATCGTTCTGGCACCTAATGAGATTCGTCGTGACATTCTGTCGTTTAATCAGGCTTACGCTGGGCTGTGAAAAAACTGGTGTTGTTGTGTTGTGCCGGTGCGGTCAGATTTCTTCCGCTGGTGGGGGATTCCAGGACAGATTTTTCGCAAGGATGCGCAAGTGGTCAGGACCTTGGACGAGTATAAATCACCTCCCCGAAAAATCATCGCGATGCTGCATGAAGGACGCGACAGGCTGCGCAGAAAGTATGCGGACCTCAAACGCAAT
>JBLFXD010000348.1:0-7281 GCA_047611045.1 Planctomycetaceae bacterium
AAAGAGCGAACCCGACAGCAGCCAGGCAGACATCGGCATCGTCTCGGCGTTGCCGATCGAACTCGCCCCGTTCATGGACCGGTGCGAAAAGGTCAAGCACTACAAGGGCGAAGACCTTACCTTTCGAGGCGGGCGGTACGACGGCATCCGAGTCGTCGTTGCCGAGTCTGGCATGGGTTACGCACGAGCTCGCAAAGCCGCACAAGCGATGGTCGACGCTCACAAGCCGAAGTGGATCCTGTCGAGCGGTTTCGCGGGAGCGTTGCTTCCGACCATGAAGATCGGTCAGATCGTCGTGGCCAACGAAATCGTCGACCAGCACGGCCAGCACAAGAAGCTCAACCTTAGCCTCCAAAGCGATATCGAAAACGGCCTCCACGTCGGTCGGCTACTGACAGCCGACGAAATGGTTCGGACCGTCGAGCAGAAGCAGCAGCTTCACGAAGAGTTCGAGGCCATCGCCGTCGACATGGAAAGCCTGGCCGTCGCTCAGGTCGCCGCCGAAACAAAGACGGGCTTCATGGCCGTACGAGTCATCAGTGACGACATGTCCGCCGACCTGCCGTCAGAGATCCTTTCGATCATCGGCGACACCGGAGCAGTCCGAGTCGGCGCGGCTTTGACGTCGCTCTTCAAACGCCCGGAAAGCCTGAAGGACATGCTCCACCTGCGGACCAACGCTCAGGCAGCGGCGAAAAGCCTCGCGACATTTCTGGACGGCGTCGTACACCAGCTTCACGCTGCTGGTTAACATAGTCTCCGCTGAATCACCGACAGAAACCCCGCGACTTGCATCCCAGGAGCGGGTGCTTTCTACTGGTTGGCTCCCTGCGGCAAAGCCGATTCCCACCGCAACGTTACCCACCACAGAATCCCACCTCGATGGCCGAAGATCTCGTCTTCATGATGGGCAAGTACGAAGCCCGCGTTCCGACTGATTGTCTTTACTCGAAGAGCCACTTGTGGCTTCGGAAGGACGGTTTGCGGTATCAGGTTGGGTTTACGGCGTACTCGGTCAGGCTGCTGCAGGACGTCTATTTTCTGGACTGGAGCGTCGATGCGGGGGCGCAGGTTTTCGAGAAGCAGGAGATCGGCGAAGTCGAAAGCTCAAAGGCACTCTCGACGTTATACGCACCGTTTGATGGTCGCATCGTCGAGTTCAACGAACTGCTGCTGGAAGACCCTTCGGGAATCAACACAGACGGTTACGGCAACGGATGGCTGTTCACGTTAGAGACAGACGCGGAACCACTGACTCCGGAACAGTATCTTGAGGTGCTTGAGGGCGGCTGGCAGAAAACTCAGAATCTGATCAAAGGGCAGATTAACTGACATCGCGATATGCCACTCGCTCGGTTCTGAACGTTCGCTGTTGAACGTTCGATGTTGAATGTTCGAAATTCACAGAGGCAGCTTTGATGGCCGGTCAAAAGAAACTCACCGTCGTGATCTCCCAGCACCAGGGGAAGAATCCGGTGAAGCGGCAGCTCGAAGAAGAGCTGGCGATGGCCTGCATGATGGATCCGGAAATCGAAGTCTCGATCATCCCGAACCTCTACGACCTTTCGCACGACCACACGGGAATGCTCTTCCTGCAGGGAATCCGCGGCGACGTCGTCGTCCTCTCGTGGCTCTTCCCCCGAGCAACGCAATGGATCCTCGACCGGTCCGGAGTGAAAGGTAAGGCGGGTACCGTCTTTCTGGTCGGAGACGACGAGGAAGATGAAGACGAAGAAGATGCCTCGGCAGAAAAACATCCCGACGCCATCGGAACGCTCGACGTCCCCGACCGATTGATCTACAGCGTCGACCTGCGAGCTTCGACGGACCCTCAGGAATTCCTGGCCGAGATTCGGCGGATCATTGAAGTCACGTCGACTGAAACCGTCGATCTGATGAGCTGGATTCAGGGCGAGCCGAAGAAAGAACAGCTCGAACGGTATCTCAATCCGCAGGAGATGCTCGGCATCGGCAACAACGAAACCGGCTCCATTGCCGAGGTCGAAGCCGAAGAAAAAGTGAGCCGGCGCTGGTATCCGGTTATCGACTACGACCGCTGCACGAACTGCATGGAGTGCATCGATTTCTGCCTGTTCGGCGTTTACGGCGTCGACGCGCTGGACCGAATTCTGGTCGAGGCCCAGGACAGTTGTAAAAAAGGCTGCCCCGCCTGCAGCCGAGTCTGCCCGGAAAACGCGATCGTCTTCCCGCAGCACAAAACTCCCGCCATTGCCGGAGCCGCTGGCGAAGTCGCGAACTTGAAGATCGACCTGTCGCAACTGTTCGGCGGCGGCGACGCGATCGGAATGGCCGCCCGCGAGCGAGACATCGAACTGGTCCGCGACGGCCGCGACGCCGTCGGACTGGCCGTCGGCATCCCCAAACGCCAGGCAAACTCCTGCGGCGTCCGAGACGACCTCGACGACCTCATAGACGGCCTCGACGACTTGGATCTGTAGACAACGTCGCAGCGTTCGTCATTCCCGCGAAGGCGGGAAACCAGAAGACAGCACAGAAGTGGGTACCCGCCCTGTCGTTTACACATAAGTCAAAAATTTAAACAGATTCAGCTTTGCCTGAGCCAGGTTTCTCTTGTTTTTCCGCAGACCCCGGAGTTGGCATCGTCAGTAGGTCCTGCCTGCCGGGCAGGACCATCCAGTGTGGGTCCTCTCCGGCAGAGAGGACCTACTTTCCAGCGAACGCTGAAGACACCACCCGACTTACGCATAAACGACAGGTGCCCGCCTGCGCGGGCATGACGTGATTGAGAATTGCGCACGACCGTTTGAACACGTCTGTAAATCGGCAGTAAATAAACGAAAAAAACCGGCTGGTTCAATGAACCAGCCGGGCTTTGCTTTTCTATCAACTTTCAACAATCGACCATCAACTACCGAGCGTGCTCGACGGCTTTGGTTTCTCGCAGGACGACGACTTTTACTTCACCGGGGTAAGTGAGATTTTCTTCGATGGCAGCGGCACACTCTTTGGCGAGCTTGGCGGATTCGCGGTCGTTGACTCGGTTTGAGTCGACGATGATGCGGATTTCGTGGCCGGCCTGCACGGCGAAGGGCACGAAGGAACTAATTGCAATTGTTGATGGCGTCCGCGAGAGCGAGCTGTCATGGAAAGAGTTCCTGTTGAACCTGAAGTCACGCGGCCTTGAAGAGGCTCCGGAACTGGCCATCGGCGACGGGACTCTGGGCTTCTGGAAGGCACTCAGACAAGTCTTCCCAGCCACGCGTGAGCAACGCTGCACCGTTCACAAGACGGCGAACGTTCTGAACAAACTTCCAAAGACCCTCCAGCCTCAGGCCAAACGCACGCGAGGCGTGTTTATCATGAACGACTCGGTAATGATTCATCGCTGAAAGACAAAAAACACTTCAATAATTCAGTCAACCATTGGTTGCTACTGCACGACATCTGGCAGGCTTCGCGAGGGAGCTGAAATCCTGCAGACAGGCCGAGAAAGCACAGTTCTTCTGCGCGACTTCTCTTCCGCGCGACTTCAAACACTTCGCGGCCAACGTTCTGAAGAAAGTAGTCGGCGACGACGACGAACGCTTTGCGGAATTCACTTCACAAACCGGCCGCACGCGATCGGCCATTCAGCAGACGGAACTGGCTCACCTCTCCCCCGCTGGTCAATTCGAACTCAAAATGAAAGATGCATAGCGGGGGGAGGGGGACTTTCATCGTGACGCAATTTCGGTGCCGAACAAGTTTGGAACAAGCTCCGGCCGACCAATGATTCGGCCCCGCTGCGTTTATCGATGTTTGGGGCTTACTCAGTGTCCTGATGCAATTCCGGTTTCAGCCAGACGAAGCTCTTGCCGAGACGGCCTCCGTAGTTGCCGGCGGTTATTTTCACAAGGCCGGGTGTTTCTACAGATGCGTTGATCGCTGACTGCGTCGCGTCTGAGATCGCTTCGACGCTGCTTCCGTTGATCACGATTTCCATGACCGAGTGAACGTTGTCCGGAAGCCGAGTTTCGACATCCGGTGAGTCGCGGAGTGTCGGGCAATACTCGGCGAACGTGCTCGCGATGAGGAACGAGTATTTGCTGCCGGCCTTCGACGCGCTGGCGGCAACGCCTCCGGGGAAGGTCATGATCGTTCCAGGGCAGTCGTTGACGGCGGCGGCTCCTCGTTCGGCAGCTTCGATCGCGGCGTCTTCGGTTTCGGCGAGGAACCACAGATTGCCGCCCATCACTCCGTCGGTAAATCCGAAGCGCCGATCGAGGACAAAGTCTCCGCCCATCGTCGGCACCGTCCAAACTTTGTGGCCGAAGCGTTCTTCGCGTTTCTGATGTCCGTCTCCGAAGAATGAGACTTTCTTACCAAGCTTGAAGAACGGATCGGTGTCGAGCAGGTTGAAGCAGCGAGCGGTCGGGCAGGTCATTACGTTCTGGCTGATGCGAACCAGCAGCGATCGTTCAAGAGCTTCGACGCGGTCCTTGCGGAACCTGGGCACGTGGACCTGCACGATCGCTCCGGGCCGACCATCGGGAGTTTCGAACGACTCGTTACCGCCGGGACCGACGTATCGATCCAGACCGGCTTCGCAATCGCAGAGGATGGTGCTCGACGCGTTGCCTGTTGCTTCGCGGAGTGCGTGGTCCAGCCACTTTCGATCTCGCGCCGTGATCAGAAACTCGGCATAGATCGACCGAAAACCTTCGGCGTACGTGTCTTCGACTTCCGCTCGTTGATTCTCTGACATTCCGACACTCCTTCATCCCGGTCAGTTCTCCGGCGGGTGGGACATCATTCTCTCGAACGAGGATCTCACGCACTTCGCCAGGCGCATACAAACGGCGGCCACCTGGACCGCCGTTTGATTTACGAAAGTGTTCTACGCTGAACTCGGCTCCGACTTATTCGTCATCCGGATCGTCGTCCAGACCTTCTGCTTCATCGTCGTCTTCTTCTTCTTCGAAGTCTGCGTCATCGACTTCGACATCGCCCAGCGCGTCCGCGTCTTTCGGAGCGGCTTTCTTGACAATGACGACTTCGTCTTCCTCGTCCAGCACGGGTTCGACAACCTTCACGCCGTCGGCAGTCCCGGTGATCAGCTCTTTGACCATCTGCATGAAGTAGAGCTTCTTGCCGCGTCCCTGCAGAACCGCGAGACGCTCGTCGGCCGCCTCTTTCTGGTCGTACGGATACCGGCCTTCCTCTTTCATGCTGCCGCTGTAGAGGACCCAGACCGCTCGCTTGCGTTCCGGAGGCTTCTCGCGAACCTTGCGCGGGGCCGCCTTCTTACGAGTGGCCTTCTTTTTCTTCTTGGGGGTTGCTTCACCGTCGTCGTCGTCGGTGATCCCGGCCGCTTCGGCGGCGTCGTACTCTCTGCGAAGTTCAAGTCGACTCTTTGCCATCTTCGTTCTCACTACTGCCGCGGGCAGAACGTGCTGAATCCGGAACATGCCGGCTGCGCTGCGATTTCTGAACAGCTCCCGAGTGCAATTCTGGTCGCACTGCGTCGGCCAAACGGGGCCACAGGGAGGGGGCACAGAATAGCGACACGAATTCCCGCTGACCATCGTCCCGGCAATCAGGAAAATACCAACGCTCTGCGGGCCGTTTCGGCATCGAGCTCGCGACGTAACATCCTGTTGACACAGAGTTTCTGCCACGAATATAAGTTTCGCTCGCCGAGCACGGAGAGTTCCCGCCGTCGCCGCTCGGCTGCTCGATGGATCAGGATTGGACGTTCGATGGTCAAGGAAGACCAGATTCCCGCTCAGAACACCGACTGGCTGGCCGCTCCGCCAAGCAGCGCGCTGCCGCCGGAATTCCGCCTGCTTTGCGTCGGCCCGACCGAACCGGACTGGATTGGCATGACCCTGCAGCTCGACGCCGTCGGGTGCAACGATCCGAAATACAAGTGGGTCAGCTCCGCCTCGGAAGCGATGACGCTGCTCAGAAACGAGAACTTCGACTGCATCGTGATCGAGTGCTGGCCGACGAACCTCGACGAAGTCAGATGGGATGCCCCCGACCTCGTTCACGCCATCCGAGCGTCCGGCTGCGGCGACCCGATCGTCCTGCTCACTCAGCAACCTGATGACGGCCTGACCGTCGAAGCGTGCACTTCACACTGCGAGATTCTGGTCTCGTCGGCTCTGTGGAGTTCCCGAGCCCTCGTCAACGTCATCCAGCAGAGCATTCGCCTGGTCGAAACCGCTCAGCAGAATCACCATCACGCGGTTGCCAATCATCGACGCCTGGTGCGGGAACGCGACGAGGCCGACCATCTGCTCCGTCAGCAACGCGACATCATCCGCGAACTGGAAGCGATCACTCAGGGCTCGTCGGACGGCGCGCTGAACAACTCCGAAGAGCCGGCAGTCGGCAGTGAAGCTTCGCGACCGCTGAGAAAGTCGCGGTCACTGCAGATTCCCGAGAAGATCAAGACGTACTACCACGAGCTGTTACGCACGTACGTCATCATGGGTTCTGGAAGCCTGGGCGGTGAGATCGCTCAACTGGCCAGTGTCCTCGCCGAAGTCGGCCTGTCCCCGCGCGACACGTTGTCACTGCATCTCGAACAGGTCGAACATCTGGTCAGCGGCCTCGGCAACCGCAGCAGCCGACACGTCATGTCCCGAGCAGATTTGCTCGCCCTGGAACTCGTCATCCACATCGGCGAGTGCTACCAGCAAGCCGCCCGAAACGCCGACGCACTCGACGAAGAGTGATTCGCCTCACGCCGTCAGTGATCGACCTCCTGTTCGGCCGAATGTTTCGCAGCACGCCCGATACTCGTGAGCATTCTTGACCAGAGAACTTGCTTATCTCGCAATTTGCGTGAGGCAAATCCCCCAACCGCTGAAACCCGCAGCGGTTCTTTCAGCGGCAATCTTTCTATGACCGATACTTGGCAGGTTGAGAGACGCGGGTTCGGTCCTGCGCGCCGAACCTTCGCGTTTGCCTTTTTCCTTGTCAGTGAATCGTCATGTCTTCCATTCGAACGTCCGTCGGGCTAAACAGCGGGATCGACATCGCGGGGATTACTTCCCAGTTGATCTCGCTCCAACGCGCGCCTGCTCGAAGGATGGAACTCCGAATCGCCGGCTACGAAGGCGTGAAAGTCGGCATTGAGTTTCTTGAGACAAACGTTCTGCAGATATCGTCTGCCGTCTCCGCTTTGAATCTGCCAACAACATTCGAATCCGTTTCTGTTTCGAATTCCGACACCACTCAACTAACAGTTTCTGCCAACTCCGACGCCACGCTCGGTTCGTATGCCTTTCAAACGTTGAGGCTGGCGACAGC
>JBLFXD010000349.1:0-7281 GCA_047611045.1 Planctomycetaceae bacterium
ATCGCCACGAGAAACTGCAGGAAAAGCTTGAGCATTAGAAAACGCCAGGGTCCGACAACGGGGTTCTTAATGACAGCCCTGTCGTTAATGCAGGGCGAGATATCTGGAGAGTCTCGTTGATCTGGTCATAAGTCAAGTCGAATGATTCGGGCCTGGCGGTGCGCTCTACGGTTTCTGGTAGAAATCGTTGCAGAGTGAGTCGACCAGGTCTGACTCCTGTCGGAAAGAACGGCTTGGCGCGCAACGCTTCCGCAGAATGTGAGCGTTTCCGGGAATCAGAAAGGTTATTTCACGGCCAGGTATCGTCGCGAAAGCTCGCGATGAAGCAGGTCGTAGAAGGCCGGTTCCTGAATGCGTTGCCGCTGCGCCGCGGGCAGTTGAGCAAGAGTCGTTTGCCAGTCTTCCAGCGGGGGCAGGTCCAGCGCTATCCAGCCTGGTCGTGATTCACGGATCGAGATGCCAGGCAGAGTTACAGACTCGGTCGATCGAACGATTTCAACAGAGCAGGCGGCTGCCTGGCCCCCGCGCTCGTCCTTCGATGGTGAAGCAACGCTCAGCCGGAGTGTGCCGACCGATGGCTGCATCGTTTTCGCAGGGGAAGACTGTCGTGATTCGTCTGTGGCCTTGTTCGATGTGGCCGCAGAAGCGTGAGCAATCCGGTCGAGCGGGCTTTCTATTTGCCCGGCTTTGTTAATGGCGACTTTGGCGTAAATCGTTGTTGTTTCCAGACGGGCATGTCCCAGCAGCTTTTGAATGAATCGAATGTCGGTTCCATGTTCCAATAGGTGAGTCGCAAAACTGTGTCTCAACGAATGGCAAGTTGCCGGTTTCGTGATGCCGGCCAGTTTGACGGCATGCTCCATCGCTCGTTGAGCGGTTCGTGGTGAAAGATGGCGTCCTTTGCGCGACCCCCCACTCGGAAAGAGGTAACCGCGATGCGCGTTGAGTTCTGAGAATTTAGCGAGCACCGGCTGGAAACTTGTGGGCAACATGACCAGGCGGTCTTTGTGGCCTTTGCCCTGATGGATGTGAATTGTGTTTCGCTCGAAGTCCAGATCCTCCCAGCGGAGTCGAACGACCTCACTGACTCGCAGGCCGGCGGCGTACATGATGCCCAGCATTAGCTTATCGCGAAGACTTGTGGCAGCTTCGAGCAACCGCCGGACTTCGGTTTCGCTCAGGACAATCGGCAGTTTATGTCTACGTCTGGGGGTAACGATTCCCCGCGTACAGTCCAGGCCGCAGAACTTGTCGAATGCCGTTCTGATCGCTGAGAGCGAAACCGACAGATGAGACGTGCTTGCTCCGCCATCGACGAGTAGTTCCAGGTAGTCTCGCACGTCTTCGGTAGTCACCTCGCAGAGCGCATGGCAGTACCACTTCAGAAAACTGTTCAACTCTGAGCAGTAGCTGGTCTGACTTTTCTGACTGTAGCCTCGAATCTTCAATTCGCGACGCACGGTTCTGATGAAGTGTTCGACGCTCGGGTCGCGTGAAAGGTCCACGACGGGATGAATCGGCGTCGCCAGTTGCTCGACCGGGGGGCGGTCGCTGCGTTGGCCTCTTGCTATTCGGTAGGGTTCGCCATTGTTGTAAGTACGCTGCGAAACTCGATGGCTACTCATGGTGATGGTCTCTTTACCTGAAACAGTCCTGCTGAGAGTTTAGAATTTGTGGAACATGTTTACACAGTTGTCCGTGATTTGGGAGGGAACACCGTTCGGCTGCGTGGTCAATGCGGGCAATCTGTGCGGATTTGGTGTCGCTTCGTTTCAGAATCGGAGACTAAACTGCCGATTAATCTAAAGTGGAGAGTCGTGTGCTGTCGGTGCGGCTCCAGCGTTCCCGCGGCGGAGCCGCAGGCTGATGAAAAGGCGTTCGCAACAATGTTTGACCCGGAAATGATCGATCCGAAGCTACTCAAGGCGATGGACGAAACCGCTCACGCCATGCTTGAGTGGATTGGCTTTGGAACTCTGGTCGGTCTGACCGCCAAGGCAATCATGCCCGGTCGCGACCCAGGCGGGGCGGTCGTTACGCTCGTCATCGGAATCGCCGGCTGCGTGATCGGGTGCGGCATCGCCATGTACGCCTTCGACAGTCCGAGACTGACTCCGATCAGCACGCTCGGCTTTTTCGCGTCGACAGGCGGAGCATTTATTCTGCTCGCCCTCTACCGACTGATGGCCGGCCGAGTTGTTCGCGAAGGCGTCGATCCCGACGTCATCCCACTCGACGCTCCTCGCAGACGCCGCCGTCGACGGGCTGCGTAATCTTTCGGCGATTGATTCTCGCATCCATTGCTGGCAGTATGGTCGAAGGCTGATTTTACCTGTGATTTCAGTTTTCAACCACGTTTTGCTCGCCTGGCTGTTTGGCGTATTTCGCAGCCAATTTGTCGGAGCTTGCCATGCGGTCCGAAGCCAGCGTCGAGATCAACCGTCCCATTGATGAAGTGTTCGATTTTACGAATGACCACGTCGTTGAGTGGAGTCTTACGGTCGTTGAAGACACCGTCATTGATGACACGCCCGACCGAGTGGGCACGACATTCAAATGCGTGACGGAAAGCCGTGGGAAGCGCCTGGGATTTCAGGGCGAGGTCACTCGCTGGGAACGCCCGCACGTTTCTGCCATTAATCTCGTTGGTGACTCGTTTGATATCGAAGCGGCTTATTTCTTCGAGACAACTCCCGACGGAACGCGAGTCACTCAGAAAACCGTCATCTCACCAAAGGGCTTCCTGAAAGTCGTCTTCTTTCTCTGTGGGTGGATGATGGGTCAGGCCGGCTGCGACGAAGCCCGGAAAGAACTTGAAAATCTAAAGCGTGTACTCGAGGAACGAGACGCCGTCACCGAAGAATAAGACCAGCCTGCGCTGTCGGTTCGACTGATGACTTCCTGGGCGACGAACATCGTTTCGCCGTCGCGCGTTCAGGATCGCAGGAAACCTTTTGAGGTCAGCAGTTCGATGACGGCGTTTGCACATTCATCAACCGAGTGCTCACCAGTCTTCAGCACCAGATCAGGCGATTCCGGAACCTCGTAAGGCGCAGCTTCTCCAGACAATTCCGTCAGCTTACCCGCATCGGCCTCAGCGTATTGTCCCCGAGTATCACGTTCGCGGCACAATTCAATGGGGGCGTCGACGTGAACCGTCAGGAACCTGTCTGTGCCAACAACTCCGGCCACTTTGTCGCGAACCGTGGCGTTCGGGGCCACAAACGCGGCAATGCAAATGATGCCGGCGTCGTTAAGAATGTTCGCAAGATGTGCCGATCGGCGCAGGTTCTCTGATCGTTCTTCGAAGCTGAAGCCGAGGTCTTTGCTGAGCCCTCGACGGACCTGCTGTCCATCCAGAATCGTGACGGCTCGCCCGCTGTCGAATAACTTCCGCTCAACTGCCTGAGCAACCGTTGTCTTGCCACTGCTTGTCAGGCCCGTCAGTAGTACGGTGGCTGGCTTCTGGCCGTATCGAGCTTCGCGTTCTTCAGGAGTCACTTCATTAAGGACGCCTGCCTGCTGAGCGTCCTCTTCAACGGCGATCTCCTCTTCCCACGCTGCCAGCCTCTTCCCGCTGGTACTACGATCCAGAATCATTGCCGCGGCCACGGTCGCGTTTGTGATCCGATCAATCAGAATGAGTGCGCCTGTTGAGCGATTGCTCTTGTAAGGATCGAAGCAAATTGTCTCGTTGAGATAGAGTCGGCAACGGCCAATTTCATTCAGATTCAGTTGCGGCGAAGGACTGCTGTGCAGCGTGTTCACGTCGATTCGGTAACGCAGAGATTCGATGGATCCGGTAATCAACTGAGCCGAGTGCTTCACCATGTAAGTTTTGCCGGGGACCATGGGTTCTTCAGCCATCCAGACCAGCATTGCTTCGACAGTATCAGACGTCACTGGAACGTTGCCGGGTTTTACAATCATGTCGCCTCGGCTGGCATCCACTTCGTCTTCGAACGTCAGTGTGATCGCAAGCGGCGCGTAGGCTTCATCCATGTTGCCGTCCTGCGTGACGATCTCTTTGACATGCGTTGTCTTTTTGCTGGGCATGACCATCACTTCATCGCCCTTGCGGATGATGCCGGAAGCGATGGTGCCGCAGAAGCCGCGGAAGTCGAGATTCGGTCGGTTGACCCACTGGACGGGCATCCGAAAGTCCTGCAGATTTCTGTCCGACCCGATGTAGACGGACTCCAGCCGATTCATCAACGTGCCGCCGTTGTACCAGGCCATATTCTCGCTGCGGTCCACAACGTTGTCGCCATTGAGCGCAGACAATGGGATGAAGTGGAGGTCCGGCAGATCAAGACGTCGAGAAAACGCGCTGTAGTCGGCGCAGATTCTGTCGTAGGTGGCTTCATCAAAATCAACGAGGTCCATCTTGTTGATGGCAATGATGACGTGCCGAATGCCCAGTAAAGACACGATGAAGCTGTGCCGCTTGGTCTGAGTCATCACGCCGTGACGGGCGTCAATCAGAATGACGGCGAGATCCGCAGAGCTGGCTCCCGTTGCCATGTTGCGAGTGTATTGTTCGTGTCCCGGAGTGTCCGCGATGATGAACTTGCGTTTGGCCGTACTGAAGTAACGGTAGGCCACGTCGATCGTGATTCCCTGTTCGCGTTCTTCTTTCAGCCCGTCTGTTGCCAGCGCAGGGTCAAACGCTCCGCCAACGGCCCCTTGAGTCTTCGAATCGGCTTCGATTTTGGCCAGTTCGTCTTCGTAAAGCATTTTAGAATCGAACAGCAGGCGGCCGATGAGCGTGCTTTTTCCGTCATCGACGCTGCCGCACGTGATGAATCGCAACAACTGCTTTTGCTCGTGTTGCTTCAGGTACGCTTCGATGTCCGTTGCGATCAGGTCTGAGTGATGTGACATGGATCTTGTTGTTTGTAAGAGTGGCGGTAGGGGCCGGTGTCTGGTTGAGGCCTCGATTACCGATGTGATGTGTGAGCAGGAAAGCGCAGAATTGCTCAGAAGTATCCGCGTTCTTTTTTTCTCTGCATGCCGGCGCCGCCTTCGTCCTGATCGATGACTCGACCTTGACGTTCGCTGGTTTTGGTAAGCAGCATTTCCTGAATGATTTCCGGCAACGTAGTCGCTTCTGATTCGACCGCGCCGGTTAACGGGTAGCAGCCGAGTGTTCGGAAACGAACCATCTTCTCCATGGGCACTTCGCCGGGAAGAAGCTTCACCCGATCATCGTCCAGCATAATCAGCACGCCGTCGCGTTCCACGACTTTGCGCATCGCCGATTTGTACAACGGAACGATCGGGATGTTTTCGAGATGGATGTACTGCCAGACATCCAGTTCAGTCCAGTTGCTCAACGGAAAGACGCGGATGCTTTCGCCCTTGTTGACTCGCGTGTTGTAGATATTCCACAACTCCGGACGTTGATTCTTGGGGTCCCACCGATGATTCTTGTCGCGGAACGAGAACACGCGTTCTTTAGCGCGGCTTTTCTCTTCGTCGCGACGAGCTCCACCGAACGCCGCGTCAAAGCCATGCTTGTCCAAGGCAGCTTTCAGTGAATCGGTTTTCATGACTTCCGTGTGTTTTTCGCTGTCATCCAAGGGGTGGATGTTCAATTTGACGCCTTCTTCATTAATGTGAACAAGGAGTTCCAGCCCCAGTTCATCACGAGCGTACTGATCGCGGAAGGCGATCATGTCTTTGAACTTCCACGTCGTATCGACATGCAGCAACGGAAAGGGCGGCTTGGCCGGATAGAACGCTTTCATGGCCAGATGCAGCATGACCGCTGAGTCTTTTCCGACGGAGTAGAGCATCACGGGATTGTTGAACTCCGCAACGACCTCACGGATTACGTGAATGCTCTCGGCCTCAAGCTGCTTCAGATGGGTTAAGTTGTAATCGCTCATTTTCTTCCTGGAGCGGGCATTCTGTTGGGTAAGTCTGTGGCGAGTATAAGTCGGACGCACAATTCGTGTTTAGGGTAGTTTCGACCTGCAATCAACCCCGTTCGTGACGAGGGGAAGGCTGTTGCCTTTGGAGTGCCTCCTCAAACTGATCCGCGTGTTGTGAGAGTCTCACCGGCCTGAAGTGCCTCCATTTTCCGGACAATCTTTGAGGAGAAATCGACGGACTCGACCCCGCGAGCCCGCCACCCTAAAACCCCACAAATTCCTTTACAAAACCAGCCAATCCAGATCCCAGGTGCCGATATGAACAGAACCGACATCGAAGCCCTGATTCCTCACCGAGCCCCGTTTCTCTGGATCGACGAAGTTGTCGAAATCGGCGATGGGAAAATCCACGCTCGAAAGAAGATCGAGGAGGGGCTGGACGTCTTTCGCGGCCATTACCCGCATTTCCCGATTCTGCCAGGCGTCCTGCAGCTCGAAGCCGCGTTCCAGGCGGGGGCGATTCTGATCGCGAAAACGCAGGAAGTCGGCGACGGCCAGGTTCCGGTCGTCACACGAGTCAACAACACAAAATTCCGCACAATGGTCCGACCTGGCGACACGCTGGACATCGAAGTCGAGCTGACAGAAACGCTCTCCAATGCCTTCTTTCTGAAGGGGAAAGTCAGCGTCGGCGGCAAGGTGACTGTTCGCCTGGAATTCGCTTGTGCGGCGGCCACTGTCGAATAGTCATCCGAGGAGAAAGCGGACCTTCCAGGTCGACTATCGAGCCTTTAACGCGTGCCCGGCACCTTCTTTGCTTCCTTCTTCTCTCGCTCCATCAGCAGACGGTTTCGGTTGACAGCTCCGCTGAACTTTCGGAAGTGTTTCTTGATGCCGTCACGCAATCGGTCGGGGACAACTCCCATGAGAAAAGCGCGACCAGCAACAGTCCCGACTTTTTCCTCTTCGTCCCAGATCTTGTACACGACCGGGCTGGGGCCGCTGATGTCGAGAATGTGGACCATTGTGATAATTGATACGGCTTGAGTCCCAACTGCACCGCTTGCCGAAGTAAGTTTCATGCCGACAAACATCCGGGCTTCGCAATTTGACGACAATCGGATCTTGGCTTTCCGAACCGAATCTTCGACATCCGAGCGTACCGTCGATGTGACTCGACGAGTCGGGTCGAAACCGAAGGCAAGCATCAGGACCGTCATTTTGTCCAGCTTGGCGAGATACTCGTTTGCCTGATCAGTGCCGGTGATGTCCTCGACGTCACGACTCGGCTCGCTTTGGGATGCCTTGGCCAGAACAGGAACGGTGTCAGATTCGAGCGGTTTGACGCTCGACTTCTTTGCCAGTTCTTCGGCGACATCGGCAGCGGAAATCGCAAAGTTCAAGT